>JANMMX010000142.1:0-9367 GCA_031373605.1 Allobosea sp.
CATATGCCGCCGTCATGTGCCTGTATTGTCTGCCCTCCAGCCTCCCGTGACACGTTGCGGGTTACATGCCATGTTCAACATGACGTAGGGTCGTGAGAGGATTGACGATGGCTCGGTTTTTATCTTTGGCTTTGTTGGCAAGCCTGTTTTCCGGCCTCTTTATCAATGACTCCCGGGCCGATCCCCGTGCCTTCCGCTGCGATGACGGCATAGGGCCATTCACGATCCAGGTCTCCGTTCTCGATCAGCAAACCATTTCTGTCGACAGCATTGACCGGCGCGTCCGGACGCTTGTGCTGACGAGACGGGACGAGGCCGGCTGGAGCTTCGCCGGCGGTCAAGGCAATGTGTACAACATGTTTTTCAACCCGGCCCAGACGCGCGTCTCGCTCAACAAGCCGAATTCGGAAACAATCGAGTGTCAGCTGGTTGCAGCCCCTCGGGTCAGCCCGAACGGCAGCAGAATGCAGCTGCGTGCCGGATCCTGGGGTGGGATCGTCCGGCAGGGTCCGGGCAGCGACTTTCCGCGCCTCGACAGCCTGCGAGAGGGCGAGCCCGTTACCCTGACCGAGCGCACCAACGTGATTTTCGGCGGCTACCCTTGGTTCCGGGTGTCGTATCGCGGCGGTCAGACCGGATACAAATGGGGCGGCATTCTCTGCGGCCTCAATGACAACGTTGAGGGCCTGGCGGGCATCTGCAACGCCAATGCGCAGGCGCCCGCACCCCGCGCCCCCCGGATTGTTGGCTGCGAGGAAGGCCAGATCATGGATGGCGGCCGTTGCCGAGACCGAACAGTGCGTGATGCACCCGGACGTTGCCCACCTGGAACTGTGCCGGTTCCGCAGACCGACAACTGCGTCTGGGCAACCGATCGCAACGGGTTCGAGATCAACCCCGAAAGGAAGCCGCAATGTCCTGGCCTGAAGGCGCAATGCGCGCGTGGAAATGCCAGGGCATGCGGCGATTACGAGGCAACCTGCCAGGTCAATTAGGGACCGTTGGCTGTCTGCACGCTTGACTTATTCTCCCGTTTCCGGCTTTACGCAGGCATCGTTTCGCTGACATTGCCGAGACCTCATCTGCTGACCGGGCCGCTCGCAAGAGCTTTGACGAGCCCGGAGGTAAACTCCCGATAGCGCGCTGCGCCCTCGGGAGCTTTATTGTTTGATGGGTCCAGGCGCTGTTTCGACACCTAAACCTGGGATAAGGGCCGCATGTTCGGCACATTGAGCGAGAAGCTGTCCGGCATCCTGTCGGGTCTGACGCGCCGGGGCGCGCTGACCGAGGATGATGTCAATGCCGCGATGCGCGAAGTGCGCCGCGCATTGCTGGAAGCTGACGTGGCGCTGGAAGTGGTGCGCACTTTCACCGAAAAGGTGCGGGTTCGCGCGGTTGGCGCCGAGGTGCTCAAATCCATCACGCCGGGCCAGCAGGTCGTCAAGATCGTTAATGACGTTCTGGTCGAGACGCTGGGTGGCGATGGCGCGACGATCAATCTCGATTCAGCCCCGCCCGTGCCGATCCTCATGGTCGGTCTTCAGGGCTCGGGCAAGACCACGACCACGGCCAAGATCGCCAAGCGGCTGACCGAGCGCTCGAAAAAGCGCGTGCTGATGGCCTCGCTCGACACGCGCCGCCCGGCGGCGATGGAGCAGCTGGCCATCCTCGGCAAGCAGGTGGGTGTCGACACGCTGCCCATCGTCGCAGGCCAGAGCGCGGTGCAGATTGCTGCCCGCGCCATGGAGGCGGGCCGCCTCGGTGGCTATGATGTCGTCATGCTCGACACTGCCGGTCGCGTCACGCTTGACGAGACGCTGATGGCGGAAGTCGCTGACGTGAAGGCTGCAACCTCGCCTCACGAGGTGCTGCTGGTTGCCGATGCGCTGACTGGGCAGGACGCGGTCAACACCGCGCGCGCGTTTGATGGCCGCGTCGGCCTCACCGGCATCGTGCTGACCCGCATGGATGGCGACGGGCGTGGCGGTGCGGCCCTCTCGATGCGCGCGGTCACCGGCAAGCCGATCAAGCTCGTCGGCACTGGCGAAAAGGTTGATGCGCTGGAGGATTTTCATCCAGCCCGCGTTGCCAACCGCATTCTGGGCATGGGCGACATTGTCTCGCTCGTCGAGAAGGCTGCTGAAGGCATTGATGCCGACAAGGCGCAGGCGATGGCGCAGCGGCTGGCAAAAGGCCAGTTCGACCTGTCCGATCTGCGCGATCAGCTGCGCCAGATGGAAAAGATGGGCGGCATGGGCGGGCTGATGGGCATGATGCCCGGCATGGCCAAGGTGAAGGAGCAGATGGCGGGCGCCAACCTCGATGACAAGGTCATCAAGCGGCAGGTTGCGATCATCGATTCCATGACGGCGCAGGAGCGCCGCAACCCCGACATGCTCAAGGCCTCGCGCAAGCGCCGGATCGCGGCAGGCTCGGGCACTTCGCCGGAAGCGATCAACAAGCTCATCAAGATGCACCGCCAGATGGCGGACATGATGAAGATGATGGGCAAGCAGAAGGGCGGCCTGATGGGCAAGCTCGGCTCGATGTTTGGAATCGGTGGCGGCATGCCGGGCGGGCTCGATCCGTCAAAGATGACACCCGAGCAGCTTGAGCAGATCCAGAAAATGGCTGGCGGCGCTGGCGGCATGCCACCCATGCCGCCGGGCTTTGGCGGACTACCCAAAGGCGTGACACCGCCTGCTGGAATGATGCCGAAGCTGCCCGGTCTGGGCGGCGGCGGCGCAACTCCCAGAGGACTGCCAGGCCTTGGCGGCTTCAACCCGTTCGGGGGGAAGAAGAAATGATTTGCGCGAATGGCGAGTGGCGAGTGGCGAATAGACGCCAGCCAGCCTCCACCATTCGCAATTCACTACTCACCATTCGCCGTATTCAAACAACAACCAAAGGAAACCAGAAATGTCCCTGAAAATCCGTCTCACCCGTGGTGGTGCCAAGAAGCGCCCTTATTACCGCATCGTCGTGGCTGATGCCCGTGCGCCGCGCGATGGCCGCTTCATCGAGCGCATCGGTGCCTATGACCCGATGAAGGCGAAGGATTCGCCCGAGCGTGTCGTGCTCGATCTCGAGAAGGCCAAGGAGTGGCTTGCCAAGGGCGCACAGCCGACCGACCGCGTGCTGCGCTTCCTCGATGCGGCTGGCCTGATGAAGCGGGCCACCCGCAGCAACCCGGAAAAGGCCGTTCCCGGCGACAAGGCCAAGGAACGCGCTGCCAAGAAGGAAGCCGCTGTTGCTGCAGCTGCTGCTGCAGCCGCTGCCCCCAAGGCGGCCCCGGTTGAAGCAGCGCCTGCAGAAGAAGCCGCCGAGGCCTGAGCCGGACAATGGTGAAGGGTCGCGTCAATGGCCACTGATCCCGATCTTGTTCTCGTCGGTCGCTTCGGGCGGCCGCACGGGATCAAGGGGGAGCTGCGCCTGCAATCCTTCACGCAAGCACCGCTCGCGATTGCGGAATACGGCCCCTTGTCGAGCGGCGATGGCACGCGTGCCTTCACGCTCGAATGGGTGCGCCCGCAAGGCGAGATGCTTGTTGTCAGGGTCAAGGGCGTTGCCAGCCGCGAGGCGGCAGAAGCCCTGACCAATCTCGAACTCTACGTGCCGCGCGCGCGCCTGCCATTGGCGGATGGCGAGGACGAGTTCCTCGCTGCCGACCTCGTTGGCTGCACGGTGGCCGATCCGTCAGGCGCCGTGCTGGGCACGGTGTCCGATGTTGCCAATTATGGCGCGGGCGATCTGCTGGACATCAGGTGTCCGGACGGGCGCTCCGTGCTGCTGCCCTTCACCAAGGCGTTCACGCCGCAGATCGATCTGAAAGCCAGACGCATCGTGGCTGACCCGCCGGGTGGGCTGTTCGATGATGATGGCGCGGTGGAAGAGCCTGCGCCCGAGGCTGTGCCGCGCCGGACCAAGGCAGGCCCCAAATCCCGGCCCAAGCCTGACACGGCGACCTGAGCGATGAGCGGCTTTTCAGCCACCATCCTCACGCTTTATCCCGAGATGTTTCCCGGCCCGCTGGGCCATTCGCTGGCGGGCGAAGCCCTTCGCCGTGGCCTCTGGTCGCTGGAGGCGCGCCAGATCCGCGATCACGGGCTTGGCCGCCACAAGGTGGTGGACGAGAGCCCCGCGGGCGGTGGCGTTGGCATGGTGCTGCGCTGCGATGTGCTGGCGGCCGCCATTGATGCGGCCAGCCCGGCAGATGACCTTCGCCCGCGCTTGCTGATGTCGCCGCGTGGCATGCCACTCAACCAGAGTTTCGTGCGCGAACTGGCGCGCGGCCCCGGCGCTGTCATTGTCTGCGGGCGTTTCGAAGGCGTTGATGAGCGCGTGATCGCTGGCCGCAACCTCATCGAGGTGTCGATTGGCGACTACGTGCTGTCAGGCGGCGAGGTGGCGGCGCTCGCCCTGCTCGATGCCTGCGTGCGGCTCATCCCCGGCGTGATGGGCAAGGAATTGTCGGGGCAGGATGAAAGCTTCGAGGGTGGCCTGCTGGAATATCCGCACTACACGAAGCCGCGCGAATGGGAGGGAGCGAGCATCCCAGATGTGCTGGTCTCGGGCGATCACGCCAAGGTGGCGAAGTGGCGCCACGACGAGGCAACCCGCATCACGCGGGCAAGACGGCCGGATTTGCTGGGGGAGGGCTGAGCCCGGGCTATCCCCGCTCGACATTGCCGCCGCAACGGTGTAACGCCCACCCTCCAACTCACAACAGCGCGCCGAAACGCATGCGCTCGTCCAAGAGCGTGACACGGCAGGAGAAGACATGAACATCATCGAGCAGATCGACAAGGAACAGGTTGCCAAGCTGACCGCTGGCAAGGAATTTCCCGCTTTCCAGCCGGGCGACACCGTTCAGGTGAACGTGAAGGTGAAGGAAGGCGAGCGCTCGCGCGTGCAGGCCTATGAAGGCGTGTGCATCGCGCGCAATGGTGGCGGGCTCAACGAGAGCTTCACCGTCCGCAAGATTTCGTATGGCGAAGGTGTCGAGCGCGTGTTCCCGCTCTATTCGCCGAACATCGATTCCATCAAGGTCATCCGCAAGGGCAAGGTGCGCCGCGCCAAGCTGTATTATCTGCGTGACCGTCGCGGCAAGTCGGCCCGTATCGCCGAGCGCGTCGAGCCGCGGGTGGTCAAGCCCAAGGCCTGATCTGGCGGCCTGGCATTTCCGGATTTTCAAGCGCGGGGCTCTTTCGGGCCCCGTTGCTGTTTCTGTAAGGCCTTCCACTGGCCGGAAGCGCGGTGCTAGTCTTTCCGCTTCTCGCAGGGAGGATCGCGACATGGCGGCAAAAACATTCAGATTTCGCGCTGGACTGGCCGGCACAACGGCCGCTCTTGGCGTGGCGTTCGGCAGCGCGCTGCTGGTGTCGCCCGCCTCCGCGCAAGCGGTCGAACCGGTCATCGCAATCCATGGCGGCTCGGGCACCATTCCGCGCGGCACGCTGACGCCGGAGCTGGAAGCGGAGTATCGCGCCGCCATGCTGGAGGCCGTGAGCGCCGGGCAGAAGGTGCTGGTTGGCGGGGGCTCCGCGCTGGATGCGGTGGTGGCCGCGGTCAAGGTGATGGAGGATTCGCCGCTCTTCAACGCGGGCAAGGGTGCGGTCTTCACCAGCGAGACAAAGAACGAGATGGATGCCTCGATCATGGATGGCAACGGCACCAAGGCCGGCGCTGTTGCTGGCGTCCGTCGCGTCAAGAACCCCATCACGGCGGCGCGGGCTGTGATGGAGAAATCTCGCCACGTGCTCTTTGCCGGTGAAGGCGCAGATGCCTTTGCCGTCGCGCAGAAGCTCGAGATCGTGCCAGAGGCGTATTTCGCGACCGACCGCCGCCTGAAGCAACTGGAAGAAGCCAGGAAGCGCCAGCAGATCCAGCTCGACCATACGCCAAGCCCGGCCCCTGCTGCGCCTGGGCCTGCTTCAGACAAGAAGACGCAGGCCGAGCCTGACATCGATTCCAAATATGGAACGGTGGGCGCGGTCGCCCGCGATTCAAAGGGCAATCTCGCTGCTGCCACCTCGACCGGCGGGCTGACCAACAAGGCGCCCGGCCGCATCGGCGACTCGCCGCTGATCGGCGCCGGCACCTATGCCGAGAACGGCGTGGCCGCGATCTCGGCGACAGGCAGCGGTGAAATGTTCATGCGTTCGGTCGGCTCTTACGACATTGCCGCGCAGATGAAATACGCCAAGGCCGCGCCGCAAGCGGCAGCTGACGCCACGCTGGTGCGTGTCCGCGCCATGGGCGGCAATGGCGGCTTCATCGTGGTGGATGCAGGCGGCGGCGTGACCTTCGCCTTCAACACCAATGGCATGTACCGTGCCTCGATCACCGGCACGCAGGCGCCCGTGGTGAAGATATACAAGGACGAGTGACGCGTCGTCCTCGACTGCTTGGCTCACGCCTCCCGCTCCAGCGCGAAATCGCGCCGGGCGGTGAGGATGCTGATCGAGTAGCCTGCCACGACATCCAGCAAGCACATGACGGTGATGATAAGGAAGGTGCCGGTGCCGCAGCTGGGCACGAGCAGGAAAGCCAGCCCGCAGCCGATGAAGACCAGCATCGACAGGCCATGGTTGAAAATCGACGACGCCTTGGCGCTGGTCGCATTCATGATCTCGGCAAAGAGCAGGCCGGTCGCCAGCAACAGAAGGCCGTCGGCAAGCGTCAGGCTGAGCGGCTGGTCGGATGGCAGGGTGAAGCCCAGCCACGTGCTGGCCAGCGAGCCGCCACCGATGGTGACGGTGAGCACATAGGCCAGCGCAGCCAGCGCCATAAAGGGGAAGAAACGAAGCATCAGGCACACCTGTCGGTTGATGGTGCCTCGCTTGTCCCACAGCTTTGCCGCTCGCGCCAGTTCGGCAGCCCTGCTTCAAGCCTTCATGGTTTGACGGCAGCGTCGGTGAAAGCCTTCAGCGCATCGGCTGTGCGCAGCGCGACCGGGTGATCTTTCGGGACACCGCGCGCCGCTGCCAGATCAGCCACCGCATCATATCCCAGCCAGACCTTGCCAGCCGCGTCCTGCCAGGCGAGCGCACGGAGCGGCAGCGCCAGTCCCATTGTCTGCTCGGCCTGCATCAGCGGCGTGCACCAGCCGGATTGCCGAAAATGATAAGTTCCGTCGGGCGCAACTCGAGATTTACCGATTTGGCTCCGGCTGCATGGTCGACACGGGCAAAAATCTTGAAGCCCTTGTCTTTCAGGATGGCCTCGAGCCTGTCGATGGTGGCGGCCACAGGCAGCGGGCTTTCCTTGCGCAGCATCTCGGCCTGAGACGGTGCGGCGTGGATCAGCATGGCGGCAAGGCTGATGGCAGCAATGGCAACTCGGCTCTGGCGTTTGGTCATGTTTCGGCACCTCGGTGGCGTGAGAAGGCAAAGGCGTTGCAGGCTTCACCGGCAACACTGAGAGCCTACAGGACATCGCCGGAGCGACTGCAACACATGCGCGTGAGCCCAGCGTGACCTTGGCCCCGGCGTCCTACTGATGACCCGCACATGTGGCTTCGCGAATGCCAATGTTGGCTTGCCGCAAAGTGCGCTTCCAACCCGCGCGTTGACCGGCTAAAGAACCGGCAACTCTGCTGACCGAACTGCAAGAACCGAACTGCAAGACAGGACCGCACCATGGCCAAGCTCCGCACCCTTTATGACAAGATCTGGGACGACCATCTGGTCGACAGCCAGCCGGATGGCACCTGCCTGCTCTATATCGACCGCCATCTCGTGCATGAGGTGACGAGTCCGCAGGCTTTCGAGGGCCTGCGCATGACGGGGCGCAAGGTGCACGCGCCGGAAAAGACGCTGGCTGTGGTTGACCACAATGTGCCGACAACCGACCGCTCCAAGGGCATTGCGGAAGAAGAAAGTCGCATTCAGGTCGAGACACTGGCAAAGAATGCTGCCGAGTTCGGCGTCGAATATTTCGACGAGCTCGATCACCGCCAGGGCATCGTCCATGTGGTGGGGCCCGAACAGGGCTTCACCCTGCCGGGCACGACCATCGTCTGTGGCGACAGCCACACCTCGACGCATGGTGCTTTCGGTGCATTGGCCCATGGCATCGGCACCTCCGAGGTTGAACACGTGCTCGCCACGCAGACGCTGATCCAGAAAAAAGCAAAGAACATGCTGGTTCAGGTCGATGGCACGCTGACGGCGGGCGTTACGGCCAAGGACATCACGCTCGCGATCATCGGAGAAATCGGCACAGCGGGCGGCACCGGCTCTGTCATCGAGTATGCGGGCGATGCCATGCGCGCGCTCTCCATGGAAGGCCGCATGACCGTCTGCAACATGTCGATCGAAGGTGGCGCGCGGGCCGGCATGGTTGCTCCGGACGAGAAGGCCTATGCCTATCTCAAGGGCCGCCCCAAGGCGCCGAAGGGCGCCGCCTGGGACGAGGCCATGCGCTATTGGGAAACGCTTTATACTGATGAGGGTGCGCATTTTGACCGCATCGTGAAGCTTGACGCCAACAACCTGCCGCCCATCGTCTCCTGGGGCACCAGCCCGGAAGATGTGATTTCGGTCGCGGGCCTTGTGCCAGATCCGGCGCTGATCGTGGAAGAGACCAAGCGCCAGTCCAAGCAGCGCGCGCTCGATTATATGGGTCTGACGCCCGGCACGAAGATCACCGATATCGAGCTCGACGTGATCTGGATCGGTTCATGCACCAATGGCCGCATCGAGGATCTGCGCGCGGTCGCCAAGATCGTCGAAGGCAAGAAACTGCATCAGCGGCTGGCCTATGGCATGATCGTGCCCGGCTCCGGCCTTGTGAAGCAGCAGGCCGAGGAAGAAGGTCTCGACAAGATTTTCCTTGCCGCCGGTTTCGAGTGGCGCGAGCCCGGCTGCTCGATGTGCCTGGGCATGAACCCGGACCAGCTCAAGCCCGGCCAGCGTGCAGCCTCGACTTCGAACCGCAATTTCGAGGGCCGCCAGGGCTTCAAGGGCCGCACCCACCTCGTCTCGCCACAAATGGCGGCAGCTGCGGCGATTGCCGGGCATTTTGTCGATGTGAGGGATATGGGGTGAGGCAGGCTCTGCGCTCCACCCGTCATGCTCGGCCTTGTGCCGAGCACCCACACCTGCCTTGCTGGCAACGCGCAAGGTGGAACGTGTTGGTGAGCTGAAGACGTGGGTGCTCGGGACAAGCCCGAGCATGACGCACGTGAGCATGACGAGGACTGGCGAAGCGCCAGCATTCCCTTGGGCGCCAAACCCCGCTACGCTCAACGCTCATCAAAAGAGGGGCGCAAGCCCATGGCCACTCTACACCCGCCCCCACCCGAAGACGCCCGCCAGCGTGAGGCGAAAGCCGCGCTGGATCGTGTGCAGCGCGATCAGGAGGG
>JANMMX010000186.1:0-11416 GCA_031373605.1 Allobosea sp.
AAACATTGGCGTCCCGGAAGGGATTCGAACCCCTGACCTACGGTTTAGGAAACCGTTGCTCTATCCTGCTGAGCTACCGGGACCGCTCGGTTTCCGTGTAGCATAATCGCCATGTGGAGAAAGCCCCTCTCGTGCTGGCAAGGCCCTGTTCGGCGCATCGCATCGGCGCTGGCAGCACTGTTCTGCGCAGCGTCACCGGCTCAGGCGGCCTGCCCCGCCGTTGACATGGTTGGCCTGGCAACCGTGCAGCTCAAGGCGCAAGCGACAGGCGGCGATCTGCTTCTGACAGATGGGCGCGTGCTGCGCCTGGCCGGGCTGCCACCTCCTGCCGATGAAGCGGCCAGCCAGCGCCGCCAAGCGGCCTTGGTGCTCTGGACAACACGCGACCTGCGCCTTGTGCTGGCAAGCCCCGAGCCAGACCGCTGGGGACGGCTGGTAGGCGATCTGGCCCTGCCGGATGCAGGCACTGGCCAGGTCCTGACCTTGGCGCTTGATCTGACGGCACGCGGCCTTGCACTGCCTGATCCGGCGCGCGTTCTGCCCGGTTGCCGTGAGGCGTTCGCGCAGGCTGAAAAGCAGGCAAAGGGCGTTTCCGTTCAAAACACTGTCGCCATCGACCCGCTCGATCTGGAAACGGCAAAGGCCCGCGCTGGGCAATTTGCCGCTTTTGAGGGGCAATTGGTCAGCGTGGGCGAGCGCCAGCGCGTGACATATCTCAATTTTGCCTGGCACCGAAGCAAGGGGGCCAGTGTCGTGGTGCCCACCCGGCTCTGGCGTGACATGCAGCAGCGAGGCTGGACGGCGGACAGCTTGCCCCGTAAACGGGTGAGGGCGCGCGGCATGATCGTGTTTCGAGATGGCCCTTCGCTGACGTTGACGTCCCTGTCGCATTTCGAGGTGCTCGACTGAGCCATGCCGATGTGCTCTTCCGCCCTGCCTCAACAGCGCGTCTTGCGCCTGCGCCGGTCAGCCGTGCTCGGGCTGCTGCTTGGCGCGTTGCTGGCAGGCTGCGCAGGCGAGACCTCGGTGCTCTTGCCGCCGCAAAGGCCGCAGGGACTGGGCCAGGCACGATCTGCCGGCCTGCCAGCTGAATCCGAGCATCAGCGCCTGCTGGCTGCCTTTGGCGGGGACTATGCCGCGCCCGGTGCCAGGCGCCTCGTCGAGGAGATCGTGGCGCGGCTGGTCACGACCGGCGACAACCCGGCGCTGAACTATCAGGTGACGCTGCTCAACTCGCCCGTGGTCAATGCTTTTGCGCTGCCCTCTGGCCGCATCTACGTGACGCGCGGCTTGCTGGCTCTGGGCAACGACACATCCGAGATTGCTGCAGTGCTGGCACATGAGATTGCCCATGTCACGCTGCGCCACGCCATGAGGCGGGCCGAGCGCGAGGCCGAGAATGCGGTTGTCAGCCAGGTGGTGTCAGACGTGCTGCAGGATCCTGGCGGAGGGGCTGCCATGCGCTCCAATGCCAGGCTCTCGCTGGCGCGCTTTTCGCGGCAGCAGGAGCTTGAGGCCGACCAGATCGGCGTGCGTCATGCCGCGCGCGCCGGTTTCGATCCCTATGGCGCCGTGCGTTTCCTCAATGGCCTGAGCCGCGCCACCACGTTTCGCAGCATGATGACGGGCCAGCAGGCCTCAGGGCGCGGCATGGACATCCTGTCCTCGCACCCATCCACACCCGAGCGCATCGCTGCGGTGACCGCCGCTGCCCGCCAGATTTCCGCCCCCGGCATTGGCGAGCGCGATGCCTCGCGCTGGCTGGCCGCAGCCGATGGCCTGGCCTATGGCGATGACCCGTCCGAGGGGCTGGTGCGCGGCCAGCGCTACATCAACGCTTCGTTGCGCCTGAGCTTTGTGGCGCCCGAAGGCTATCAGCTCGAATCCGCACGCGAGATGGTGATCGGCTCGACGGGCGACGGCAACCGCGCGTTGCGCTTTGACAGCGTGCAGCTCAAATCCGGCCAGACCATGGAGGGCCTGCTGGCTTCGGGCTGGATCGAAGGTGTCCAGCCCGGCCCAGCCCAGAACCTGACGATCAACGGGATGCCGGTTTCGATCGCTTCGGGTCGCGGGGCCGACTGGAGCTTCCGCATGGCTGCCATTCAGGCATCCGGGCGCACGTTCCGCCTCATCATGGCCGCCAAGGGCAGTGCCGACCTCGAAACACCGATGAACGCGGTTCTTCAAAGTCTGCGCAGCCTGTCGGCATCGGAAGCCAGCGCGACAAGGCCGCTGCGCATCGGGCTTGTGACGGCTGTTGCAGGTGACAGTTCTGCAGGTCTGGCGGGGCGAATGGCCGTGCCGGAGCGGGCGCTTGACCAGTTCCTGATCCTGAACGGTCTTGAGCGCGGCAGCGCCATTGTGCCGGGCCAGCGCTACAAGGCGATTGTCGAATAGCGCTCAGGTCAAAACGAGAGCTGCATCCTTGTGGCTGGCCAGCAGCGCATGCTTCAGCTTTTCCAGCGCGCGATTCTCGATCTGCCGCACGCGCTCCTTCGAGATGCCAAGGCGCTCGCCCAGCGATTCCAGGGTTGCCGACTCATCATTCAGCCGCCGCTCGCGCACGATTTTCAGCTCACGCTCGGACAGGACCTTCAGCGCCATGCGCAACCAGTGGACGCGGCGGTCGCTGTCAATCGCCTCGCCGACGGCCTCATCCTGCAACGGCGAGGTGTCCGGGATGAAATCCATCCGCTCGGCCGTCGGGCCCGTGCCATCATCCATCACCGGCGCATTCAGCGAGGAATCGCCGCCCGAGAGGCGGGCATCCATGGTCGCGACATCGGCCACCGAGACGCCGATGGCCTGCGCGATCTGGCCATAGACCACACTGTTCATGCGCTCCTGGCCACCACGTGTGAGCCGGGCCCGCAAACGGCGCAGGTTGAAGAACAGCGCCTTCTGGGCCGAGCTTGTTCCGCCACGAACAATCGACCAGTTGCGCAGCACAAAATCCTGGATCGAGGCGCGAATCCACCATGTGGCATAAGTCGAAAAGCGGACCTCGCGGTGTGGATCGAACCGGGCAGCGGCCTCCAGCAGACCAACATGACCTTCCTGGATCAGGTCGGCCATGGAAAGCCCATAGTGCCGGAAACGCGCCGCAATCGCGATCACAAGCCGCATATGCGAGGAGGCCAACTGGTGCATGGCGTTTTCATCGCCGTGATTCTTCCAGCGCAGCGCGAGCTGGTGCTCGGCCTCGCGCTCGAGGAAAGGTGCCGACATTGCTGTCCGCATGAAATTCCGTCCAAGCCCTGCGACATCGACCATCTGGATACCCCGCGACAAGAAGCATTACGAAAAAGGGATGCGGGCGGATCACCGCTGAGCTACCCTTTCGTCAGGATTTCCATTCGCAATTCAATACAGCCCGGGAGAACAGGCATGGCACTCGACCGCCGCATCGTCGAACTCTATGACCAATATACCCACAAGCCGCTGCCAAGACGCAGTTTCATGGCAAAACTGGTCGTTCTGGCCGGGTCTGTGGCCGCTGCCGAGGCAGCACTTGCCCTGCTGGAGCCGAATGCGGCACAGGCGGCGCAAGTCGCGGTGGATGATCCGCGCCTGACCATGCGACGCGTTGATGAAACAATTGGTGGCACGAAGCTGCGCGGCTATCTGGCTGAGCCCAAAACCGCTGGTGTCCGAGGCGGTGTGCTGGTGATCCATGAGAACCGGGGCCTGAACCCGCATATCGAGGATGTAACGCGGCGCTTTGCGCTGGCAGGCTTTTCAGCGCTGGGCGTCGATTTTCTGACACCGCTCGGCGGCACACCGTCTGATCCGGATGCCGCACGCGCCTTGTTCCCGACGCTGGATGCGGCTGCTGTGCTGGCCCAGTCAAAAGCAGCCTTCAGCCTGCTCCGGGCCCTGCCCTCAGCGACGGGCAAGACGGGTGCTGTCGGTTTCTGCTGGGGCGGCGGTGTCGTCAATGATCTGGCAACAGCTGCGCCTGAAATGACAGCAGGCGTCGTGTTCTACGGCCGCGCGCCGCAGCTGCCGCGTGTGGCTGACATTCGCGCACCGCTGTTGATGCACCATGCCTCGCGCGACACGCGGCTGATCGAAGGCCTGCCGGCCTATGAGGCCGCGCTCAAGGCCGGCTCGAAACGCTATGAACTCATCATCTATCCTGATGTCGACCACGCCTTCCACAATGACACCAGCGCAGAGCGTTACAACGAAACGGCAGCGAAGCTCGCCTTTTCGCGCACAGTCGCCTTTTTCGCGAGCGAGCTGAAATCCTGAAAGGTCGGCCGCCCGAGACCCCTGATACCAGACACGAAAAAACCCGGCATCACTGCCGGGCTTTTGATTGTGTGGAGCAGGCAGGAAGCCGCAGAACAGGAACCTGCCAGACGACGGGCCTGATCAGGCCGCCTCTTCCTGCATGTCGTCATTGTCGGCATCGGGCTCGGCATCGGCCGCTTCCGCGCCCTTGGCACGGCGCGGCGACTTGGCGAGCTGGCCTTCGATCTTCTTCAGCGCCTCGGTTTCGGTGAGGTTGTCGACAGCGGCGATTTCGCGCGTCATGCGGTCAACCGCGGCTTCATAAAGCTGGCGCTCGGAATAGGACTGCTCGGGCTGGGCTTCGGAGCGATAGAGATCGCGCACGACCTCGGCAATCGCCACGAGATCGCCTGAGTTGATCTTTGCTTCATATTCCTGCGCACGGCGCGACCACATGGTGCGCTTGACACGGGCACGACCAGTCAGCGTCTCCAGCGACTTGGTGACAACAGCCTCTTCGGCAAGCTTGCGCATGCCGACGGTGAGGGCCTTCGCGGTGGGAACGCGCAGGGTCATCTTGTCCTTGGCAAAGCTCACGACAAAAAGCTCAAGTTTGAAACCGGCGACTTCCTGCTCCTCGATGCCGACAATCTGGCCAACACCGTGGGACGGATACACGACGTGTTCGCCGGTCTTGAAACCATGGCGAGCAACTGGCTTTTTCACGCTTGTCATGCCGATTCATACTCCTGATCGATCCGCGCTGGCGCAGGCCGAAATGTTGCGCAACCTGCCACCGGACGGTCGCAGGCACCTCACCTGACGAAAGAACCGGTCAATCCGGCTTCACCAGGCCTCCCTCAGCCGATTGAGTTTGTGTCTCGCATGCCTCAGGGCCGACGCCGCCCGCTCTGCTTGTTGCGCAGATTGGGGAGACTTCGATCTGGGAGGTGCCCCGTGTGTCATTCTGGCGCCAGGGCGGGCGAAACGAACTCGACTGTGTGGGAAGGCATACCATAAAAAAGGTGGAGAATCAAAGGTAAACGCCCGGAGGCCCGCGCAGCAGCCGGTTCGCGCCGATCATGGTTAACGCGCGCGCCGGCTAAAAGGCTCAGTCGCCCTCGCCAGGATTTGGCGAAAACTGCGCGAGCTTGCCCGCCACGCCATCAAAGGCCTTGGCATCGCCTGGCGCATCCTTCTTCTGGGTGATGTTGGGCCAGGTCTTGGAATAATCGCCATTCAGCTTCAGCCAGGAATCCAGACCAGGCTCAGTATCTGGCTTGATGGCTTCGGCCGGGCATTCCGGCTCGCAGACCCCGCAATCGATGCATTCGTCAGGATGGATGACGAGCATGTTCTCGCCTTCATAGAAGCAGTCGACCGGGCAAACCTCGACGCAATCCATGTATTTGCACTTGATGCAATTCTCGGTGACGACGTAGGTCATGGTCTCCGGCAGCCGGTTTCCCGGTCCCTGTTTGGCTTCGCGGCATGCCTAGCTTCTGGCTCAACATGGCGCAAGTGAATGCAAAGCATACATGCGTTGCAAGGCTCAGGCCTCATCGCCTGCATTGGTGGTGCTGGCAGGGCCAGCTTGCGGCGAAGTCATGTCCTCGAAAAGCCTGCGCGCCTGGCTCGCATCGCCACGCCTTGCACCCAGATCAGCCACCCTGACCACAAGCGTTGCATGTGGCAAGGCCAGCGTCAGGATGTCGCCCAGCTTGATCGCCTGCGCATGATCGGCCACGCGCGTGCCATTCAGCCGCACGCGTCCGTCAGTCACATGACGGCAGGCGAGTTCTCGCGAGCGCGCAAATCTGGCGAACCACAGCCACTTGTCGAGCCGCTGCCGGTCTGCGCGCATCAGCTGCTGTCAGCTCTTGGAGCCGCCCTCGAGCTGCGCCTTCAGAGCGAGCAGCTTGGCAAAGGGCGAATCCGGATCAGCCTCGCGCGGCTTGCGGGCAGGCTCGGACTGCCAGCTGCCGGCCTTCTCGGGCCGCCTTTGACCGCGATCCCCATCCGGCCTTGGCCTGCGCTCACCACGGGAGTCGCCGCGCTGGCCGTCACGCGGACCATGCGGCTTGGCGTCGCGCGGTCCATCCCGGCGCTGGCCTTCGGGCCGCCCACCCTCGGGCCGACCCCCCTCGCGGCGCGGCAGCTGTTCACCAGCCGCGCGCTCGCCTTGTTGGCGCTCGCCTGGCTGACCTTCGCGCTTCTGGCCATCAGCCGAGCGATCCGGGCGACGGAAATGCGGACGGCGATCCTGACGCTCGCCCTCCTTCTTCTCGCCTTCGGCAGCAGGCGCGCTATCGGCAGCACCGCTGGCTGGGTTGCGGCCACCACGGTCACGGCGCGGCCCACGGTTCTGCTCCGGCCTGCGACCGCCACCCTGTTGGCGATGCGGGCGCCAGACCTCGATCTCGGCAACCGGCACGGCTTCTGCTGGCGCGGCTTCTGCGTCGGCAAGTATGGCGTCGGCAAGTATGGCGTCGGCAGGTGTGACGTCGGCAGGTGTGACGTCGGCAAGCGTGGCGTCGGCCGGAGTGGGGTCGGCAGGTATGGGCTCGGCGCGCTCGTTCTGACGTTCGGCAACAGTTTCTGTTGCCACTGTCTCGATGGCCAAGGGCTCAACAGCAGGCGCGGCCTCGATGTTCTCAGGCCCGGCGGCAACTTCAGCAGCGGCAGGCTCTGCTCCCTCGGCCACCTCAATCGCTTCAGCTGCGCTGACCCCGGCGAGGTCTTGAGGTTCGGTCGGCTTCACGACCACAGGCGCGGTCGACGCCAGCGGCACCAGCGCGACTGTGATGGCCGGGCCAGGGCGCCTGTTCGAGACATAGCCGAGCGAGCGCAGGATTCCGGAGAAATCTTCGCCCGAGCAGCCGACCAGCGAGGTCATCGCGCCCGTCACCACAAAGCCGTCACCGTCGGCGCTGCCGACAGGCGGCTCGCCGGGCGTGGTGCCTGGCCGGTAGGTCACGGCCGGGCGGATCAGATCAGCCAGCCGCTCCAGGATATCAACGCGCACAGCCCGCTCGCCGCAGACACGGTAGCCGCCAGCGCGATAGAGGCCCTTCTGGATGTCCTTGTCGACAGGGATCGAGGTGCGGCCGGACGAGGCGAGATGGGCGATCTCGGTCAGCCCCTTGAGCTCAGCCCCTCCGTGTTTCAGCGCCCAGAGCTGCGAGGCGAGCGCGCGCGGCGCCGGCTTCAGAAGGGCTGGCAGGTACAGATGGAAGGCACCGAAACGCACACCATGCTTGCGAAGCGTGGCGCGCTGCTCCTGATCGAGCGTCTTCATGTCTTCGGCAACGCGTGCGCGCTCAAGCACACCCAGCGATTCGGCGATCTGGAACGCGATGCCGCGCGCAATGCCGGTGATGTCGGGTGCATCTTCGAGCATCTGCACCGGGCCAAGCAGCTTGGTGACATGCGCCTTCAGCCAAAGCGCCACGCGCGCCTCGACCTGGTCACGCGCCGGGCCCGTCAGGTGCTCTTCCGCCAGCAGGCGAACCTGTGGTGCGAGCATTTTTTCTGACGGACTCAGCCGCGCAATCGGCTCGCCGATCCAGCGGATGGCACCATCATTGGACAGGACCAGCGCCTCGTCACCCGCGAGCGAGAGCCGCGCGGCGCGGGCCTCGATCTCGCTGGACAGCGCTTTTGCAGCGGCTGCATTCAGCGCACGCGCCTCGGGCCCAGCTGCACGCACATCAGGCGTGAAGCGAAATCCCTGCAACATTCCAACATGTTGGCCCTCGACAAGAACATCTCCCGTCGCATTGACCTCGGCTTCAAGCATGGTCTTCTCCCGCAGGCGGCGCATCAGCACACTGGTGCGCCGGTCGACAAACCGGGCTGCCAGCCGCTCATGCAGCGCATCAGACAACTTGTCCTCTACAAGACGCGCCACCCCCTGCCAATGCTCTGGATCAGGAAGCCAGTCAGGTCTGTTGGCAACAAATGTCCAGGTGCGCACCTGCGCGATGCGGGCAGACAGCGTGTCAATGTCGCCATCGGTGCGGTCCAGCCCCTGCACCTGCCCTGAAAACCAGACCGGATCGACATGGCCCTTGGTCATCAGCGCGCGATAAAGCGTCGAAATCAGGTCATTGTGCTGTGCTGGCGCGATCTTGCGATAGTCGGGCAACTGGCACGCTTCCCAGAGGCGCGTCACGGCACCGCGCCCACACGCCAGCGTGCGGATCTCGCCATCGCGCAGCAACGTCTCGAGTGAAGCCTCGTCATCGGCAATCGGCGCACGCGTCAGGCCCGGTTCGGTCGGGATCAGGCTGAGACTGTCTTGCAAAGCCGCAACAGATTCGAATGCCAGATCAGAATTGCGCCATTGCAGCATGCGCACAGGCTCGAAGCGGTGGTTTTCGATGGATTCCACCAGATCGGCATCGAACGGGTTGCACCGGCCTGATGTGCCAAAGGTGCCGTCGCGCAGGTGCCGCCCGGCGCGGCCTGCAATCTGGCCGAACTCGGCCGGATTGAGCTTGCGGTACTGGTGGCCATCGAACTTGAAATCGGCGGCAAAAGCGACGTGATTGACGTCGAGGTTGAGCCCCATGCCAATGGCGTCAGTGGCGATCAGATAGTCCACATCGCCGGACTGGAACAGCTCGACCTGCGCATTGCGCGTGCGTGGGCTGAGCGCGCCCATGACGACGGCTGCACCGCCCTTCTGGCGCCGGATCAGCTCTGCGATGGCATAGACCTCCTCCGCCGAGAAGGCGACGATGGCGGTGCGTGGCGGCAGGCGTGTCAGCTTCCGGTCGCCGGCAAAACTCAGGTTGGAAAGACGCGGGCGGCTGGCAATGCTGATGCCAGGGATCAGCTGCTCCACGATGGGCTGCATTGTGGCAGCACCAATAAGCAATGTCTCGGAGCGGCCGCGCTGGTTCAGCAGCCGGTCGGTGAAGACATGGCCACGGTCGAGACTAGCCGCGAGCTGGATCTCGTCGATGGCTACAAAATCGGTGGTGATGTCGCGTGGCATGGCTTCGATGGTCGAGACCCAGAAGCGCGGACGCGGCGGCTTGATCTTCTCTTCGCCCGTGACGAGCGCCACGGTGTGCGCGCCCATGCGCTCCACAATACGGTTATAGACCTCGCGCGCCAGCAACCGGAGCGGCAGGCCGATCATGCCCGTCGGATGGGCCACCATCCGCTCGATGGCCAGATGGGTCTTGCCCGTGTTGGTGGGGCCCAGCACGGCGGTGACACCGTTGGCGCGGGCGGCAGGGGGAAGCGAGCGGCGCTGGGTCAAGACAAGGTCCGTCATCAGGGGCCGGAGCGGGCGCCTGTTGTCCCGCTTCAGAACATGTGAAGGACTGCAAAAGCAAGCTCTGGAACGAGTCAGGAACGAAAGAGGCCCGAATCACTGACTCGTGCAGAATCAGGATCTGTTCCCTTCAACATCTTGTGGCTGAATGGTTTTCGGCAGCCATATCTGTCTTGGGGCCGGATGGTCGGTGGGTCTGTGCCGTCACAAAAGTTAACGCGACCGGCTGACGCAGCCACATTGCCTGTGAACGAACATCTGTCCGGAAACCTAAAGGCCTGCAGCCCGCCGGGAAGCGCCGCGTTAACACCTGGAAGAATGCGGGAACGGAACCGGCACGAATCACTGACGCGTTAATGTTCCGGCTTTATCCGGGCAGAAACAGCCTGACTCAGACAGGACGGGTTAACCGTGACGGGCCGTTCGGTCATGACAATGCCAGCGCCTGTTAAGGCACTTGTCCTGCTTTGGGACAGGTATTCTGGTTTGATTCAGTCAGCGGGTGGAGGCTGTGACGCCGGGAGCTGCCACAAAGCGCGTGGCCTCGATGACGGCGGTGCCGATCATCGTCTTCACCGAGACGCGGACCGGCGCCACCAGCCTGGTGCCGGCAACCGGCGCGAGCCAGGTGGAAATGTCGCGGTTCTCGGCCATGAATGAAGTGGCTTTGCGCAAGGCGCGGTGGCCGGCAATCGGCACATAGCGCGCATTGCAGACAAAGACCTCGCCCTGGAAACCATCGATCTTGATGGATTTGGTGCCGGCATAGGTCAGCTGGATGTCGTAGCGCGCCGCGCCGTCAAAAATCGGCAAGGTGCGGTTGCAGGCGCTGGCGCCCGTGCCATCCATGCTGGTGAGCGGCATGAGGAAGGCGCTGACAGGATCGATGATGCCGCGCTTGTGGGCCTCGGTCACCTGCACCCGGTCCGGCTTCTCGTCGAGCGGTGGCGTGATGTCGGATTTGACCACTGCGCCGCGCTCCATGGCGATGCGCACGGTGCGCTTCTCGCTGGAATTGGCGGCAGTAATGGCAAAGGTTGCAGGCGCATGCTTCTGGCCAGGCAGGCTGCCGGTGGCGGTGCCTGCGCCCTTGCCGCCAGTGAAAGCGCCCATCAGCCCGGTTGTGTTGGCGCGAATGTCGAGCTTGTATCGGTCGCCCTCGAAACTGCCATTGAGGTCCGCTGTGCCAATCGGCAACCCGATCATGCTGATGGCGTATTTCGCTTCAAGCGAGCCAGCCTGGGCCGGAGCACACGCGAAAGCCGCGCCGAGCACACCCAGCGCGAGCCTTGCCGGAATCAGTGTCGGCCTTTGCCTGATCTGTGCGCGACGGCCCGTCATCTGCATCTTTCAATGTGCCCGGGGTCGAGAGCGACAGAGCACTTTCCACATGGCGTCCGAATCAGTCGGAATCGTGACGTGGTTAGCCTGAAATGGCGAGAGATATTCGCATTCTGCGCGCAGAAGCGCCAACCGATTGTTGACGCGCCCGCGCCTCTCGTCTATGCACCGCCGATCAAACAGACAACCAAGGTGCTTGCGGGTCGGCACAGATCGTGTCGGCGTTTTTGTTTGAGCGCCTGAAGAATTGAGGAACATCATATGTCGCGTCGTTGTGAACTGACTGGCAAGGGCATTCAGACGGGCCATCTCGTCAGCCACTCCAACCGCAAGACCAAGACGGTCTTCCGGCCAAACCTCATCAACGTGACGTTGCAGTCCGACTCGCTTGGCCGTTCCGTGCGTTTCCGGGTCTCGGCCAATGCGCTGCGCACGGTCGACCACCGCGGCGGTCTGGACGCTTTCCTCATCAAGGCCAAGGGCGACGAGCTGTCGACCGGCGCGCTCGCCATCAAGCGCGAAGTCGAGAAGAAGCTGGCCTCGGCCTGA
>JANMMX010000212.1:0-5276 GCA_031373605.1 Allobosea sp.
GCCCATTGGCCGGTCGCGGTCTTCTTGGCGCCCGAGAGGCCCATCTTGCCAAACAGGATATCGCCCAGTTGCTTGGGCGAGCCGATGGTGAAGCGTTCGCCCGCCAGCTCGTAAATCTCGTCCTCCAGCCGCGCCAGAGACTGGGCGAAATCACCTGAAAGCCGCGACAGGATCTGCCGGTCAATCGCGATGCCGCGCTGCTCCATGCGCGACAGCACAGGCACCAGCGGCCGCTCAAGCGTCTCGTAGACAGTGGTCTTGGCTTCAGCTGCCAGACGCGGCTTAAGCACATGCCAGAGCCTGAGCGTCACATCGGCATCTTCAGCTGCGTAAGCCGTGGCTGCTTCGAGCGCCACTTTGTCGAATGTCACTTGCGCCTTGCCGGTGCCGGTGACGTCCGCATAGGCGACGGTCTTGTAGCCGAGATGCAGCTCGGCCAGCCGGTCCATGCCGTGGCTGTTGGTGCCTGCATCCAGCGCATAAGACATCAGCATCGTGTCATCGATGGGGGTGACATCGACGCCATGGCGCTTCAGCACGGTCAGATCGAACTTGAGGTTCTGGCCAATCTTCAACACGCCTGGATCGCTGAACAGCGGCTTCAGGATCGCCAAAGCCTCTGCCGTGGCGATCTGGCCTTCCAGCAGTCCACCGCCAAACAGGTCCGTGCCGCCGCGATGCAGCAGCGGGATGTAACAGGCCTGGCCCGGCGCGACCGCCAGCGAGACGCCGACGAGATCGGCTTGCATCACATCGAGCGCATTGGTCTCGGTGTCGATTGCGATGATGCCAGCTTCATGGCCGCGAGCCACCCAGGTCTTGAGCTCGGCAACCGTGCGCACGCAGGCATAGCTCTCCGGCTTGATCGGCGGCAGCAGGGCCGCCTGCCTGGCACTGGCCGCGCGGGTGGCGGGTGTGGCTTCACCCGCAGGCGTTCCAGCATCACCATTTGCCGCTGCGGCTGCCGCGCTGGCAGACGCGTCCGCTGTGCCGACTGACGCCGGGTCCAACCCGCTCGCCTCGGCATAGCGCAGCTTCAGCTCAACCGCCCGGATGCCGCCGGGCGCCAGCGTCGGTTCGGCATCGATGCTGGCCGGATCGCCACCAAAGGCTTCCGCTGCACGCTTTGTGACAGTGGTGAACTCCATCGCCTTGAGGAAGGCCACCAGCGGCACAGGATCAGGATCAGTCAAGGTCAGGTCCGTGATGGGCACCAGCAGCGGCGCGTCATCGACCAGCCGCACCAGCTTGCGCGACATCAGCACCTTCGCCACGACGTCGGGATCAGTCAGCGTCTCGCGCCGCTTGGGTTGCTTGATTTCGCCAGCCCGCGCCAGCAGTGTGTCGAGATCGCCGTATTCGGAGATCAGCTGTGCGGCCGTCTTGATGCCAATGCCCGGCGCGCCAGGCACATTGTCGGTTGCGTCGCCGGACAGGGATTGCACATCGACGACGCGGTTGGGCATGACCCCGAAATAGTCGACCACTTCGGGCTCGCCAATGCGCCTCTCCTCGCGGAAGGAGCCCTTTTTCTGGTCGCCGGAGGCCGGATCATACATGGCCACGCCTGGCCCGATCAGCTGCATCAGGTCCTTGTCAGCCGAGATGATGAGCACGTCGGCTCCCGCTGCGCTGGCCTGTTTTGCATAGGTCGCGATCAGGTCATCGGCCTCGTAGGTGTCCTGCTCGACAGGGATAAGCCCGAAGGCGCGCACGGCATCGCGCATCAGCGGAAATTGCGGCACCAGATCGGCCGGCGGCTCCGAACGGTTGGCCTTGTAGGCTGGATAGAGCGCCTTGCGGAAGGAGTTCTCCGACTTGTCGAAGATGATCGCCAGATGCGTTGGCCGGATGCCGAGCACGCCATCCTTGACGAATTGCAGCAGCTTGGTGGCAAACAGCCGCACAGCGCCCGATGGCAGGCCATCGGTGCGGAAATTGTAGCGCCTGTCCTGGTTGATGGACTGGAAATAGGCGCGGAAAATGAAGTTGGAGCCATCGACCAGAAAGAGATGGTCGCCGGGCTTGAGCGTCGCTGGAACTGTCATGGTGCGCACAATACGTGGGCGGCGCGGCATGGTCTATTGCCGATGCACCAAGGAGCCATCATCATCCTGTGCATGAAGGCGTTGACAAGGCCGCGACCCCCTATCTGACGGACAAATGATGGCTGCACCAAAGACAATCAGGCTCGACATTATCGAACGCTCGCCAGCCGAGATGGAGACCCGAGCAGCCGATTTCCTGTCTCTGATGAGCCGCAGGCGCACCGTGCGCGATTTTGCCGACACACCCGTGCCGCGCGCCCTGATCGAGAAAGCCGTGCTGACTGCGGCCAGCGCGCCATCAGGCGCCAACCAGCAGCCCTGGACCTTCGTCTGCATTTCAAATGCCGAGATCAAGCACCGCATCCGGCTGGCGGCGGAAGAGGAGGAGCGCGGCTTCTATGGCGGCCGCGCCGGCGACGAGTGGCTGTCCGCACTCGATGCGCTGGGAACGGACGCCAACAAGCCCTTTCTCGACACAGCCGCCTGGCTGATCGTGATCTTCGCGCAGCGCTGGGGCACCTCGCCCACGGGCGAGAAGGTGAAGCACTATTATGTGCCCGAGTCCGTCGGCATCGCGACCGGTCTTCTGATCGCAGCGCTGCACAATGCAGGCCTCGCCACCCTGACGCACACGCCCGCCCCCATGGGCTTTCTGACAGAGGTTTGCGGCAGGCCGGACTCGGAAAAGCCCGTGATCCTGCTGGTGACAGGCTATCCGGCAAAGGAGACCCATGTACCAGCCATCACGCGCAAACCGCTGGATGACGTCGCCATCTTCATGGAATAGCGCGGGCGAAATGCGTTTGGCTGCACCAGATGCATGCCCTTTTCGGCCCGATTGCCGACACAAGATGGTAGCCAGCGCAAAATGCAGAAAGGCGCTTGCCCATCGCCACGCAGGACTCTATAGCTCGCCCGCGCTTTGGACCCCAAAGGCCATTCGCGCCCGCGCCCATCGTCTAGCGGTTAGGACACGTCCCTTTCACGGATGAGACCGGGGTTCGATTCCCCGTGGGCGCGCCAGCAAAAAACCATCGTTTCCGACAGCAATAATCCAGAGATCGATCGTCCGAGGAAGACATGCCGATCTCTGCATCATTGGCACGAAACGAAGGCACTCGCTGATTGAGCCAAAGTTGCTAAATCGGCGGGCTGCAGTGTGGTCGCTAGCTTCCCTTGTTCAAACGCAAGCCGGTTGGTTTCTAGAAAATTGGCGACCACTGCTGCCTTGATGGCAAAGTTGACGTTCTGAGCAATGTCGCCTTGCGTCGCGACCATCACGCGTGCTGCATTCAACTTGCTAGTTACCACACCTACCACGTTCCCGGATTGGTCAAACAAGGGGCCACCCGAATTCCCCGGTTGCACTGGCGCTGAAATCTGAAGGAAGCGACTGTCATCGCGGATACCCGCAAGTGCTGTGATATTGCCCAACGTGAAATTGCCTGAGCTCGATAGAATTTGAGCCAATGGAAACCCGAACGCTGCAACGGACTCTCCTAGCCGCACGCCTGTGCGAATGCCGACAACGCGTTTCGGTTTATGGCTTGTGGTAAGTAACGCCAAATCATTGGTTATGTCCTTCGCAGACACACGAGCTGAGACTGGCTGGCCGCCATCAGGTGTCACGAAAATGCTGCCGCAGTCGTCAACAACATGCGCATTTGTCAAAACGTCACCACTAGCACTCACGAAAAAGCCCGTGCCTGAAGATGATTTGCGCGGCTCGGGTGCGGGTGGTGGCGCGGCGGGGGCTGTCGGGATTGCGGGAGCTATTGGGCGAGCAACGGCTACATCAGCAGGGCGGGTTAAGGCAGGGACACGTGGGAAAGGCGCACCAGTGGTAGACGCCCACAAGGAGCCAGACATGAGCGTTGCCACGCGCTCAATATGCAAATGCGCCTCGCTGTTGCGCCAATACAAATTGAAACCCAATATATCGTTACCACGGCGATGATATCGATGATAAACATCTATCCCATTCTGTTTTGAAGAAGAAATTGCGAAAAAATCAGACCTAATAATTTTGAAATTAATTATCGCACCTTCTCTATTTAGAATTTGTAGAAGTGCCTCATAACCAAATCTCAATTCGGTCATACTGAACTGAAGATAACTTATACTCACAATACCATGCGGATCAGCCCAGCGAAGCCCCTTGTCGTCGCGTGTGGCATTTAAGCCCAGCCCGAAGGGAACCCAAATTGAGTTCGCTCGCTGTGGATGGGAGACCTCCCTGAAGCCCCACTTGTTCAATAGCGGAGCTGCGCGGCTTTCCAGTTGCACAATCTGCGCCTGATCGATCACGCCGTTTTCAACGATACCGTTTTCACGCTGAAACTGCTGAATTGCTTTGAACATTCTTTGGCTAAAGCCGACATTGGGCACTGCTGGCCAATACCCTGCGGCGGTCAGCAGCATTTGGACATAGACACGCCGCTCTACTGAAAGCCGACTGAAAGCAATTTCGGCCTCTCGGAAGGAGCTAGGTTGAGCGGATTGTGAATAGGCCGGGACGATAGCAAGAGCCATCATCATCAAAACTACGAAACGCAACATCGCCACCGCTCCCAGAGGGGAAACCAACAATGCCTGATTAGCACAGGGTCATGAACACGCTGTGGGTAATTTGCCGTAATAGAGTGAGTTTTCTTCGCATCGCGACGGATCGGCGCAGACCGTGGTTCTCTTAGAGCACGGAAGGTTTGATCCCCGCTTAATCTGCCACCACATCAATCACGACAGCGACAGTCAACCTTGCCCTGCCGCGCCCCTGCTATACGATGGTTCCCGAACGCGCACCCAGCAGGACCCTGTCGCCATGAACCTCCATGCACCCAAGAATGACTACCGCGACATTGTCGAGGCGGACCGGGCGCATGTCTGGCATCATCTGTCGCAGCACAAGAAATACGAGACGGTGGACCCGCTCATCATCATCGAGGGCAAGGGCCTTCGGGTCTGGAACCAGGCCGGGCGTGAGCATCTCGACGCGGTGTCGGGCGGTGTCTGGACCGTCAATGTCGGCTATGGCCGGGTGAAGATTGCGGACGCGGTGCGCGACCAGCTGGTGAAGCTCAACTATTTCGCCGGTGCCATGGGCACGATCCCCGGCGCGCTGTTTGCCAAGCAGCTGATCGAGAAGATGCCCGGCCTCTCGCGCGTCTACTATTCCAACTCCGGTTCGGAGGCGAACGAGAAGGCCTACAAGATCGTCCGGCAGATCGC
>JANMMX010000197.1:0-2471 GCA_031373605.1 Allobosea sp.
CGACCTTCGGCGCAGGCCAGTGCGATATGGCCCAGCGTGTCAGCGCCCGCATCGCCATAGGTCGCCGCATCGGCAGCGCCGCCGCAACCCACCGAGTCCAGCACAATGAGGATCGCGCGCGGCATGGCTCTAGCCTCTCACAGCGGTCGTCTCAGGTGCATCGATGTTGAAGGCAGCCGCAAACAGCGATCTGGTGTATTCCGTCTTCGGCGCGGCGAAAATCTCCTCGCCTGCCCCTTCCTCCACCACAACACCATTCTGCATCACCAGCACGCGGTGCGACAGCGCGCGTACCACCTTGAGATCATGGCTGATGAAGAGATAGGCGAGCTTCCGTGTGCGCTGCAGGTCGCGCAGCAGCTCGACGATCTGCGCCTGCACCGACATGTCGAGCGCCGAGGTTGGCTCGTCCAGCACGATGAATTTCGGGTTGAGCGCCATGGCGCGTGCAATCGCGATGCGCTGGCGCTGGCCGCCGGAAAACTCGTGCGGGTAGCGGTCCATCGCAGCGGGATCGAGCCCGACATCGATCAGCGCACGCGCCAAGGTCTCGCGGCGCTCCGGCAGCGAAAGGCGGGCGTTCTGGACGAGCAGACCCTCCTCGATGATGCCCGCCACTGACAAGCGCGGTGACAGCGAACCGTAAGGGTCCTGAAACACCACCTGAAGATCGCGCCGTGTTGGCCTGAGCGCCTTGCTGCCGAGTCCATCGATGCGCTGCCCAAGGAAGACCACCGGCCCTTCGGAGGAAATCAACCGCAGGATGGCCAGCCCCAGCGTCGTCTTGCCGGAGCCGGACTCGCCGACCACGCCCAAGGTCTCGCCTTCGCGCACAGAGAGCGTGATGCCATCGACGGCCTTCACATGTGCCACTGTGCGGCGCAGGAAGCCCTTCTTGATCGGGAACCAGACTTTCATCGGGCCTGCTTCAAGCAGGGTCCTGGCGTCTTCCGGCACGGGATCAGGCCGCCCCTTTGGCTCAGCCGCCAGCAGCTTCTGCGTATAGGCATGCTGCGGATGCGCGAAGACCTCGGCCACGGGGCCTTCTTCAACGATCTTGCCTTTCAGCATGACGCAGACCCGGTCCGCGATGCGCCGCACGATGCCCAGATCATGGGTGATGAACAGCATCGCCATGCCGAGCCGCTGCTGCAGCTCTTTCAGCAGCTTGAGGATCTGAGCCTGCACGGTCACATCGAGTGCCGTGGTGGGCTCATCCGCAATCAGCAGATGCGGCTCATTGGCCAAGGCCATGGCGATCATCACGCGCTGGCGCTGCCCGCCGGAGAGCTGGTGCGGGTACGCATCCAGCCGCTCCTCGGCGTTGCGGATGCCGACCAGCGCCAGAAGTTCAAGCGTGCGTGCCTTCGCAGCCTGGCCACGCAAGCCCTTGTGGAGTTCCAGAATCTCGCCGATTTGCTGTTGAATCGTGTGCAGCGGGTTCAGCGAGGTCATCGGCTCCTGAAACACCATGGTGATGTCATTGCCGCGCACCTGCCGCAGCTCGTCCTCGGACGCCGTCAGCAGGTCGCGGCCATTGAAGGTGATGCTGCCCGAAGGGTGCGAGGCTGCCGGATAGTTCAGCAGCTTCAGGATCGAGAGCGCCGAGACCGACTTGCCGGAGCCGGACTCGCCGACCAAAGCCAGCGTCTCGCCCTTGGCGATGGAAAACGACACGCCGTCGACAGCCAGCGTCTGCTTGCCGCCCTGACTGAAGGCGACCGAGAGGTTGGTGACGGTGAGGAGGGGAGGCTGTGTCACGCAAACGTCTTCCGTGGATCAAATGCGTCGCGCACTGCCTCGCCGATGAAGATCAGCAGCGAGAGCATCAGGGCGATCACCACGAAGCCGGCAAGGCCCAGCCAGGGCGCCTGCAGGTTGGCCTTGCCCTGCGCCAGCAATTCACCCAGCGATGGCGAGCCGGGTGGCAGGCCGAAGCCGAGGAAATCGAGCGAAGTCAGCGTCGAAATCGAGCCGTTCAGGATGAAGGGCAGGAAGGTCAGCGTCGCCACCATGGCATTGGGCAGGAGGTGCTTGACCATGATGGTGCCGTTGGACAGGCCCAGTGCACGCGCAGCCCGGACATATTCGAGATTGCGGGCCCGCAGGAACTCGGCGCGCACCACGCCGACCAGCGCCACCCAGGAAAACAGCAGGAGGATGCCCAGCAGCACGAAGAAACTCGGCGTGATGACGGCCGAGACGATGATGAGCAGGTAAAGTGCCGGGATCGAGGTCCAGATCTCGATGAAGCGCTGGAACAGGAGATCGGTCCAGCCGCCGAAATAGCCCTGCACCGCGCCCGCCGCGATGCCGATCACTGACGAGATCGAGGCGAGGATCAGCCCGAACAGCACCGAGATGCGGAAACCATAGATCAGGCGCGCCACCACGTCGCGGCCCTGATCGTCGGTGCCCAGCCAGTTCCATTCGATGTCGCTGCAGCCCTTGCCGCCCTGCCGCTCGGCGAT
>JANMMX010000203.1:0-2168 GCA_031373605.1 Allobosea sp.
AGTCCATCTTTGATGCCATGCTCAAGGGCCAGAGCCGCTGATCCGAATGCAACAAAAAAGGCGCATGTTCCACATCAGGCCCTGAGACGAGAGCGGAACATGCGCCAGAGGCGTCCTGCCAAAGGGGATCAGGCAGGACGTAGAAGGCAGAAATCGTCGCAACCTGGCGCAATCGATGCCGGGCTCACAGCCGCATCAGGTCGAAGGCTGCCCCGGCGCTGGATGGAGCCCTGAAGCACAGTCGGCACCGGGCGGCGCGTTACCAGCACTTTCGACGGATCATCGCTCCAGCGCACGGCAAGCGCGCCGGACACGTCGGAGGGCAGCAGGCCGATGTCTTTCAGATCGCGCGGGGTTAACTCGCGCAACAGCTGCACCTCGCGGCGATGGCGGCGCGCCCGGACCAGTTGTTTGCCCTGAGCGACCAGAAATGAGACCGGGCCGACCGTGGCCTTGGCGGCAACGGAGAAAGGCTTCGAGGCCAGAAACCTGGCAGCAAGTGTCATGATGAGCATGGCGGGCTCCTTTCAGGGGCAAAGACAGCAGCGCTCCCCGCAGCTTGCACTGACGTTTCAGGCGGTTCGGCCACGGGATGAGTGAACCTACAAAAGCACTGGCCATCAGCCAAGCGAATGATTATCATCCCAATGACCACAAATTCTGATGATAGGGAATCGCCATGGCGCATGTGCTCGACGCAGACCAGTTGAAGACCTTTGTCGCCATTGCCGATACCGGCTCTTTCACCCGTGCGGCTGACATCGTGCACAAGACCCAGTCAGCGGTCTCGATGCAGATGAAACGGCTGGAGGAGCGCGTTGGCCGCCCCCTCTTCGGGCGCGATGGCCGCCATGCAAGGCTGACCGAGGATGGCGAGCGACTGCTGGACTATGCGCGCCGCATCGTGCGGCTGAACCTCGAATGCGTCGCCAGCTTCACCGAGGCCGACCTGAAGGGTCGCATTCGGCTGGGTGTGCCAGATGACTATGCCGACCGCTATCTGCCCGAGATTCTGGCGCGCTTTGCCCGCTCGAACCCGAAGGCGGAAGTGACCGTGGTGTGCGAGCCGACACCGATGCTGGCCGAGCGCATTGCCAGCGGCGACATTGATCTGGCCATCGTCACCCATACCGAGGCGCGCGGGCACAGCACCATCATCCGCATCGAGCCGCTGCTCTGGGTGACTTCGGCGCGCCACGCCGTGCATGAGGAAGATCCGATCCCGCTGGCACTCGGCCGCCCGACCTGCAACTGGCGGCAGGCGGCCGTGGAGGGCCTGGAACATTCCGGCCGCCGGTTCCGCGTGCTTTATGCCAGCTGGAACTCGACAGCGGTCGGCGCGGCCGTGCTGGCGGGGCTGGCCATCTCTGTGCTGCCGGAGAGCGCGGTCAGGCCTGGCATGCGCATTCTGGGTGCGTCGGAGGGCTTCTCAGGCTTGCCCTCATGCAAGATCGGGCTGCTGCGCACGAAGCACGACCCCTCGCTGCTGACGAATGCGCTGGCCGAACACATCGTCCAGAGCCTCGACAATCTGGCGAGCTTCCGCATGGCGGCGGAATAGTGCTGCAACCCTTGAACGGTGCTGGCGGTCAGTACGCCAGTTCGGTGAAAGCGGGACGGACCGAGCCGCCCCATACGCCATGGAATTTCTCCAGCAGCGCGTCCGACACCGTGCGGCCTGTCTCGGCGATCTCGGTGAGGGGCGCGAGATAGGCTGTCTCGTCCCGGCCCTGCGCGTCCAGATGCTTGCGGCGCGCCAGCCCGGCATGGGAGAGCGCCACAACCTCAACCGCGATCTCGCGCAAGGAACGGCCACCAATTGTCGCCTTCAGGCCCAGCCGCGGCACATCATCGCGCAGCTTCTGGCGCTCTTCTGCGCTCCAGCCCTTCACCATTTGCCAGGCCGCATCGAGAGCAGCTGAATCATAGAACAACCCGGTCCAGAAGGCGGGCAGGGCGTTCAGCATGGCTTGCGAGCTCGCATCAGCCCCGCGCATTTCGAGATAGCGCTTCAGCCGCACTTCCGGAAACAGCGTGGACATGTGGTTGGCCCAGTCCGACATCGTCGCGGTCACGCCCGGCATCTGCGGCAGCTTGCCTGCGAGCAGATCGCCAAAGGAGGCGCCGCTGACATCGTGATAGGTGTCGCCGCGCTTGACGAAATACAT
>JANMMX010000297.1:0-6368 GCA_031373605.1 Allobosea sp.
CAGCAGCTGACCGGGCCGCTGAAGGATGAGGTGAGCCCCAAAAACATCCTGATGATCGGCCCAACCGGCTGCGGCAAGACCGAGATTTCGCGCAGGCTCGCCAAGCTCGCCAATGCGCCTTTCCTCAAGGTGGAAGCGACCAAGTTCACCGAGGTCGGCTATGTCGGCCGCGATGTCGAATCCATCGTGCGTGACCTGCTGGAAATCGGCATCGCCCTGGTGCGCGAGGGCAAGCGCAAACATGTGCAGGCAAAGGCGCACAAGGCGGCTGAAGAGCGCGTGCTGGATGCACTCGTCGGTTCGACCGCCAGCCCGACAACGCGCGATTCCTTTCGCAAGAAGCTGCGCAGTGGCGAGCTGGACGACAAGGAAATCGAGATCGAGCTTTCAGGTGCCGGCAACACGCCGATGTTCGAGCTGCCGGGCATGCCGGGCGGGTCTGTTGGTGCCGTCAATATTGGTGACCTGTTCGGCAAGGCCTTCAACCAGAAAGGCCGCCCGCGCCGCGTCGTCGTGCGCGAGGCCTATGAGCCACTGGTGGCGGAAGAGAGCGACAAGCTGCTCGACAATGACGCCATCGTGCAGGAGGCGATTTCGCAGGTGGAGAACAATGGCATCGTCTTCCTTGACGAGATCGACAAGATCTGTGCCCGTGAAGGGCGCGGCGGGGCCGATGTCTCGCGCGAAGGCGTGCAGCGCGACCTGCTGCCGTTGATCGAGGGAACCACTGTTTCCACCAAGCATGGCCCGGTGAAGAGCGACCATATCCTGTTCATCGCATCGGGCGCTTTCCACGTCGCCAAACCGTCGGACCTTTTGCCCGAATTGCAGGGTCGCCTGCCGATCCGGGTGGAGCTGCTGCCACTCGATGTCGAGGATTTCAAGCGCATCCTCACTGAAACCGAAGCCAGCCTCGTCAAGCAGACCATCGCGATGCTGGGCACGGAAGAGGTCACGCTGATCTTCACTGAAGATGCCGTCCATGCGCTGGCGCAGGTGGCTTTTGACGTGAATGCCTCTGTCGAGAACATCGGGGCACGGCGACTGCAGACTGTGATGGAGCGCGTGCTGGACGATATTTCCTATACGGCGCCCGACCGCTCCGGCGAGACGCTGACCATCGATGCCGCCTATGTGACGGCACGCGTTGGTGAATTGTCAAAGAATGCTGATCTCAGCCGCTTCATTCTCTAGTAGCACCGCGATCTTGTTGCGCTCTTCCGGACGCAGCGTCAGCATTGCCAAGCCAGCCTGAAACCGGCAGGCTGAGGCTTGCAGGGAATGCCACGCCGCGCTTGCGAAGCGGGGTGACCGTCGCCTGATGCGGCAAAATCCGGGAGTTTCAGCGCCATATGTCGACAGCCGATGGACCATCAGGGGGCCCATCATCACATCTGGCGCGTGATTCAGCTGTTGTCGGGGCAGCCACCGTGCTGTCGCGGCTTCTCGGCTTTGTGCGGGACATTCTCATTGCCCGCATGCTGGGCGCGGGTCCGGTGGCTGACGCATTTCTGGTCGCTTTCCGCCTGCCCAACCTGTTTCGGCGCGTGCTGGGCGAAGGCGGGCTGAACGCGCCGTTCGTGCCGCTCTATCTCCAGATCAAGACCGAGCGGGGCGAGGCGGGGGCGAGGCGCTTTGCAGGCGAGGCGGCAGCCAGCTTCGGCGTGGCGCTGGCCCTGCTGGCAGCCCTGACCGAGCTGATCGCGCCTTGGCTGGTACTGGCCATTGCCGGCGGCTTTCGCGATGCGCCGATGACCTTTGCACTGGCCGAGAGCTACACGCGGCTGGCCTTGCCCTTTCTCGCTTTCACGACGCTTGCTTCGCTGCTGGCAGCCATTCTGAATGCCGAGCGGCGCTTTGCCATCGCCGCGCTGGCGCCCGTGCTGCTGAACGTTGTGATGATCTCGGCGCTGTTTTTCGTCGAGGTCAGGGGCATGACGGCGCCTCAGGGCGCCAAGACGCTGGCGCTGGCGATCAGCGTTGGCGGGGCTGCGCATCTCCTGATGATCGTGCTGGCACTGAGATTTGGCCAGCCGGGGTTTCCGCCGCTCCGGCTGCGCTGGACGCCGGACCTGACGCGGCTGATCGTGCTGGGCGTGCCCGCGCTTCTGGCAGCTGCGACCTCGCAACTCGTGCTGCTGGTGGCAACCCAGATCGCCTCGGTGCAGCCGGGCGCTGTTTCCTGGCTGTATTATGCTGACCGCGTGTTCCAGCTGCCGCTTGGCTTTGTTGCGGTGGCGATGGGTGTCGTTCTGCTGCCCGAGATTGCGGCGAGTGAAGCCGCTCATGACGCGCAAGGTCGCCGCAGCACGGTGGACCGGGCGCTGGTGCTGGGGCTGGCCCTGGCTGTGCCTGCCGCTGTCGCGCTGGTTTTGCTGGCCGAGCCTATCATCTCGATCCTGTTCGAGCGCGGCAAGTTCGGCGCGATTGATCGCGAGCGCACCTCGGCAGCTCTGGCGGCCTTCGCCATCGGCCTGCCTTTTGCCGTGGCCGCCAAGGTGTTCGCGCAGGTGTTCTTCGCCCGGCAAGTGCCACGCATTGCGCTCTATGCGGGGATCACCTCGTTGCTTGTCGCCTCTGTTGTCGGGCACTTGCTCGTGCGCAATGAACCGGCAACAGGCGCAGCGCTTGCGGCCAGCCTTGCCTTTGCCACGCAAATGTCCGTTCTGGTGTTCTTCCTGCTGCGCCAGCGCCTCTGGCATCTTTCCGCCATGGCCGCCCGGAAGATCGCGGGCATCATTCTGGCCTCGCTGGCCATGGCCATGGTTCTGTCGGCCCTCATGATGGCGCTCGAGGGCTGGCTTGCGCATGACGCTGCAGCGCTCCGGCGTGTTGCGGCGCTCGTGCTTTTGTGCGCTGGCGGGCTTGTCAGCTACGCCATCTGCGCGCGGCTTTTTGGCGCTTTCCGCATGCGCGAGCTGGACGAATTCCGGCATCGCCACTGAGTCGGCAGCAGGCCTGCTTGCGCGCGGCCTGCCGATGCGCCAGAACGCCGCCTCGACTGCTCACCGACACAAGACGGAACGACCATGGCCAGCTTCACCCAGCGCGTTTTCTCCGGCATGCAGCCCACCCATACGCTGCATCTGGGCAACTATCTCGGTGCGCTGACCCGCTGGGTCGAGATGCAGGCAACGCATGAATGCGTCTATTGCGTTGTCGACATGCACGCGATCACCGTCTGGCAGGACCCGGACGATCTGACCCGCGCCATCCGCGAGGTGACGGCGGCCTATGTCGCGGCCGGTGTCGACCCGAAAAAGAGCATCATCTTCAACCAGAGCCAGGTGCCGCAGCATGCGGAGCTTGCCTGGGTGTTCAACTGCGTGGCGCGGCTGGGCTGGCTCAACCGCATGACCCAGTTCAAGGAAAAGGCCGGCAAGGACCGCGAGAATGCCTCGATCGGGCTTTATGCCTATCCTGCGCTGATGGCGGCCGACATCCTGCTCTACAAGGGCACGCATGTGCCGGTTGGCGAGGACCAGAAGCAGCATCTCGAGCTGGCGCGGGACATCGCCCACAAGTTCAACACGGATTTTGGCGCGCGCATTGCCGCGCTCAATCTGGGTGACGCCTTCTTCCCGCTGCCCGAACCGCTGATCCAGGGACCAGCGCCGCGCGTCATGAGCCTGCGCGATGGTTCGAAGAAAATGTCGAAATCGGACCCGTCCGACTATTCGCGCATCAATCTCACAGACGACGCCGACGCCATCGCGCAGAAGGTTCGCAAGGCGAAGACCGATGCGGAGCCGCTGCCTTCGGAAGAGAAGGGGCTTGAAGGCCGTCCCGAGGCCGACAACCTGGTGGGCATCTATGCCGGCCTCAGCGGCCAGTCGCGTGCCGACATTCTGGCGCAATTCGGCGGCGGGCAGTTCTCCGGCTTCAAGGCAGCGCTTGTCGATCTTTCCGTCGCGAAACTGGCGCCGATCGCCAGCGAGATGAAGCGCCTGCTGGCTGACCCTGCCCATGTCGACGCCATTCTGGCCGATGGCTCGGAGCGCGCAGCCAGCATCGCCGAGCCGATCATGGCCGACGTGAAGGACATTGTCGGCTTCGTGCGCAGGCGTTGAAAGGGCAGCCACTGTTCGTCATTCCGGGGCATTGCGCAGCAAAGAACCCGGAACCCATACGCATCACCGCTTCGAGGGCGAGGCGCGACCGAACCCGCAGAACCTTGCAAAATGCGTGCTTATGGGTTCCGGGTTCCGCTGACGCGGCCCCGGAAAGACAGGTTGGCTTTGCCCCCCTTGCGTCATGACCCCGTGCCGGGCCACCATGCCGGGATGCGACGGATCATCTTCTGATGGGAAAACAGCGACGGGCCAACGAGGCCGGGCATCGCCCCAAGTTTCTGGCGGTGGTTGATGGCACGCCTGAATGCGGGCGGGCGCTGCGCTTTGCCGCGCGGCGTGCCGGGCGCACAAATGCGGGCGTGATCCTGCTCTGCCTGATCGCGCCACCCGAGGGCGAAACCTGGCTGGGCGTGGGTGACCTGATGCAAGCTGAGGCCGAAGCCGAGGCCGAGACACAACTGGCAAGTGCGGCGGCGCAAGTGCGGCAGGTGGCGGGACTGGAATCCGAATGCCTGATCCGGACCGGCGACAAGCCGACAGAGCTGCTGAAACTCATCGAGACCGATGACGACATCGCCATTCTGGTATTGGCTGCCGGCATGGGCCGCGATGGCCCCGGGCCGCTGGTGACGGCACTGGCCGGCAAAACGGTTGGGAGTTTTCCGATCCCTGTCGCCATCGTGCCGGGCCATCTCAGCGATGGCGACATCGACGCTTTGGCGTGAAAATGTCGGGCTTGAAAATGTTGGGCGTGAAAAACCCGGGCGTGCGGCGCCAGAATTCGACAAATCCGAGCGCGAACCACCTGCCGGATACGTTTCTTTGACGACACTGTGGGATGCAGGCGGGATCGCAAGCGCTGCAGGCTGTCATGATCGAAAAATCACCGCCCACCAATGGCATTGTCGCAGTCACCGCTGGCGGGCCCTATGCCTGGGCTATTCTCAATGCGATGGCCGAGGCTTTTGGCCCGATCACGGTGATCGAGGAGGCGCCGGAGGCAAAGTCGGTTTTTCTGCGGCGGCGACTGCGCAAACTGGGCCTGACAGAGACGCTTGGCCAGTTTGCCATGATGACCGCGACACGTGCCGGCAAGGCTCTGTCCAGGAAGCGCATCAGGCAGATTGTGACCGAGCATGCCTTGCATGTTGAGCCGGGCGCCCTGCTGACCCGCCTCACGGTGGGTTCGATCAATGATGCCGCAACGCATCTCGTGTTGGCAGGGCTGCAGCCGAAGGTGTTGTTTCTCGCCGGTTGCCGTCTTCTGACCCCGGCAACGCTGGCCAGGGTGACCTGCCCGGTCATCAATTATCATGCCGGCATTTGTCCGGCCTATCGGGGCATGAATGGTGGCTATTTTGCGCTGGCGACCGGGGATCATCAGAATTTTGGCTCGACAGTTCACCTGGTTGATGCCGGCGTGGATACCGGCGGCATTCTCTACCAGCAGCGCCTTGTCCCGGCATCCTCCGACACGTTTTTTACCTATGCCATGCTGATGGCGGCAGGTTCGCGCGCAATTGCCATTCAGGCTGTGCATGACGCACTGGCTGGAAGCTTGCGGCCCGTCACGACAGATCTGCCATCGCGCCAATGGTTTCATCCGACGCTGTGGAGCTACGTCTTGACCGGGCTGCGAACCGGAGTCTGGTGAGTGCGGCTGCGGCCACGAGGCTGGAGAGGGCGCCGCCTTGCAACACAGCACTGGAAACCGAGCCCAATCGGACGTATCTAGAGTGCAGTCCAAAACCGGCCTTGAACCGGTTCTCGAGGAGACAAAACGATGTTCATCCAGACCGAAGCCACGCCCAACCCGGCGACACTGAAGTTCCTGCCCGGCCGCAATGTCATGGGTGAGGGCACGCTCGAGCTGTTGAATGTCGAGGCTGCCGTGCGTTCTCCGCTGGCGCAGCGTCTTTTTGCGGTGAACGGCGTCAATGGCGTCTTCCTGGGCTCTGACTTCATCACCGTCACCAAGGGCACCGGTGAATGGCCGCATCTCAAGCCCGCGATCCTCGGCGCGATCATGGAGCACTTCATGTCGGGCGCGCCGGTGCTCAGCGACGGCGCCAGCGCGGACCAGACCGATGAGGGCGAGTTCTTCGAGGAGAGTGACGCCAAGACGGTCGAGACGATCAAGGATCTGCTCGAGACCCGCATCCGACCCGCCGTCGCGGGCGATGGCGGCGACATTACCTTCCGCGGGTTCAAGGATGGCATCGTCTATCTGGCAATGAAGGGCTCCTGTGCGGGCTGCCCCTCTTCCACCGCGACGCTGAAGCACGGCATCCAGAA
>JANMMX010000196.1:0-1854 GCA_031373605.1 Allobosea sp.
GAGTATTTCGTCTCCTATTACGACTACTATCAGCCCGAGGCCTATGTGCCGCGCTCGGACACCTATATCGAGAAGGAATCCTCGATCAACGAGCAGATCGACCGGATGCGCCACTCGGCCACGCGCTCGCTGCTGGAGCGCGACGATGTCATCATCGTGGCGTCCGTCTCGTGCATCTATGGCATTGGCTCGGTCGAGACCTATACGGCGATGACCTTCGGCATCAAGGTGGGCGAGCGCATCGAGCAGCGCCAGCTCATCGCCGATCTGGTGGCGCTGCAATACAAGCGGACGCTTGGCGATTTCACGCGCGGCACCTTCCGTGTCCGTGGAGACGTGATCGAGCTGTTTCCGGCCCACTATGAGGATCGCGGCTGGCGCATCGGCCTGTTCGGCGACGAGGTGGAGAGCATCCACGAGTTTGATCCGCTGACGGGTCAGAAGGTGCAGGACCTGCAATTCGTCAAGGTCTATGCCAACTCGCACTATGTCACGCCGCGCCCGACGCTGGCGCAGGCCAACATGTCGATCAAGCAGGAGTTGCGCGAACGGCTGGCCGAGTTGAACCGCATGGGGCGCTATCTCGAGGCGCAAAGGCTGGACCAGCGCACCACTTTTGATCTCGAAATGCTGGAATCCACCGGTTCCTGCAACGGCATCGAGAATTATTCGCGCTATCTCACAGGCCGCAAGCCGGGCGAGCCGCCGCCAACCTTGTTCGAGTATCTGCCCGACAATGCGCTGGTTTTCACCGATGAGAGCCATGTCACCGTGCCGCAGATCGGCGGCATGTATCGCGGCGACTTTCGGCGCAAGGCGACGCTGGCGGAATATGGCTTCCGCCTGCCGAGTTGCATGGACAACCGCCCGCTGCGCTTTGAGGAATGGGACGCGATGCGCCCGCAAACCGTGCATGTCTCGGCCACGCCAAGCAGCTGGGAGCTGGAGCGCACCGGCGGCGTCTTCACCGAGCAGGTCATTCGGCCCACCGGGCTGATCGACCCGCCGGTCGAGGTGCGCCCCGCGCGCCACCAGGTCGCTGACCTGCTGGGCGAGCTGAAAGAGGTGGCGGCCGCAGGTTATCGCGCGCTTGTCACCGTGCTGACCAAGCGCATGGCCGAAGACCTGACCGAATATCTGCATGAGAATGCCGTGCGCGTGCGCTACATGCATTCCGACATCGACACGATCGAGCGCATCGAGATCCTGCGCGATCTCAGGCTCGGCACCTTCGATGTGCTGGTGGGCATCAACCTGCTGCGCGAGGGGCTCGATATCCCTGAATGCGCGCTTGTCGCCATTCTGGACGCCGATAAGGAGGGCTTCCTGCGCTCCGAGACCTCGCTGATCCAGACGATTGGCCGTGCCGCCCGCAATGTCGATGGCCGCGTCATCCTCTATGCCGACAAGATCACCGGCTCGATGGAACGCGCCATGGCCGAGACGGACCGGCGCCGCGAAAAGCAGGTGGCCTATAATGCCGAGCACGGCATCACGCCGACCACGATCAAGCGCGACATTGCCGACATCCTGGGCTCGGTTTCCGAGCGCGACCGCGTCACCGTCGATATCGGCATGGGCAATGCGCTGCCCAGCATTGGCCACAACTTCAAGGCCAATCTCGCTGATCTGGAAAAGCGCATGCGCGAGGCCGCTGCCAATCTCGAATTCGAGACAGCCGCCCGCCTGCGCGACGAGATCAAGCGCTTGCAGGCCACCGAACTCGCCATCGCCAATGACCCGATGGCCAAGCAATCCGAGATCGAGGGCAAGGCCGGGCGCTATGGCGGCGAACGCAGCTACGGCCGCGCCGCCAACCTGCCGACGCGCGCTGCCAAACCCTCGCTGGACGCG
>JANMMX010000354.1:0-13336 GCA_031373605.1 Allobosea sp.
CGTGCCAGATGGCGTTCTGGAATTTCAGGTTCTTCCAGAGATAGAAGATCACGCCGGTGGCATAAAAGGCGCCGCCAATGCCCAGCAGGGTCATGGTCGAGGGTGGCAGCGAGTCGCGCATCGGCTGGAGCGCTGCCAGCGCCACGCCACCCAGCGCCAGATAGACAATGATGGCCAGCTTGTCGAAGCGGCCCGGCAGGGCGATCTTGAGAATCATGCCGATGATGGCACCGCCCCAGACAATTGCCGCCAGCGTCCAGGCCCAGAAGCTGTCATTCAGCTGCGTCACCAGCGGGGTGTAGGTGCCAGCGATCATCAAATAGATCGAGGAGTGGTCGAAGCGACGCAGCAGCCATTTCAGATCTGACGCCGGAACCAGGTTGTAGGCGGCCGAAAATCCGAGCATGGCGATGAGGCCGATGCCGTAGATGATGGTGGCTGTCAGCTCCACGCCCGAACGCTTCAGCACCACCAGCATCACCAGCACCGCCAGCCCGATGATCGCTGCCAGCAAGGCAGCAGCATGGATCAACCCATCGACAAACAGTTCGCCACTGCTGAAGGGGCGCTTGAGAAGCCGGGCGTGATTGACAGGCAACGACATGAGGCAAGGTCCATCAGGTGGGGGCGGGACGTGATTTCGTGACTATACCGCCCGGTTCAATTCCGTCGACAGGATTGTTGCGTGCCGCCGTCGCGCTAGCCTTTCGCAAGATTTTCGCAAGCCTCTGGCATGCCTTCCGCACGCCTCTCGCTCCCCCTCTCCCTTGCCGCGCCCCGTGCTCCTTCGCTAAAGAAAAACCGGGGCTTCGGTTTTCGGCACGATTCGTGCTGGAGGATGGCTTTCAGGTTCAGCCTGTTCCTGATTCGGGAGGCAAAGCACAGTCATCATGCCAGTTCCAGGCGCTTCCGGCGGATATGGCGTGCTCATGCGCAAGCTCCGCGAAGTCATGGCGGCTCCTGTCTCTGCGCAGGACCGGCTGGACAGGCTTGTCGTCGTCATCGCGCAGAACATGGTGGCCGAGGTCTGCTCGGTCTATGTGCTGCGCGAAGATGGCGCGATGGAGCTTTATGCCACCGAAGGCCTGAAGCGCGAGGCCGTGCACCGCACCATGATGCTTGCGGGCGAGGGCCTGGTCGGCCTGATCGCGACCAATGCCGAAGCGCTGTCGCTTTCTGACGCGCAATCGCACCCGTCCTTCTCCTACAGGCCGGAGACTGGCGAAGAAATCTATCGTGCCTTTCTTGGCGTGCCGGTGTTGCGCGGCGGCGCTGTGCTCGGCGTGCTCGTGATCCAGAACACCAAGAGCTACACCTACAAGGACGACGAGATCGAGGCGCTGCAAACCTCGGCGATGCTTGTCGCCGAGATGATTGCGGCAGGTGGCCTGCGGTCGCTGGTCGGCCCCGGCACGGCAATTGGTTTCGAGCGCCCGCTCACCTCGCGCGGGGCTGTTCTGGCAGAAGGCATCGGCCTTGGGCGCGTGGTGCTGCATGAGCCGCGCATCGCCATCAAGAACCTGATTGCCGAAGACCCAGCGCGTGAAGTGAAGCGCCTGGAAGAGGCCATCAAGACGATGCGCACCGCCATCGATCAGCTGATCGAGCGCGGTGATGTCGCGCATCTTGGCGAGCATCGTGACGTGCTCGAAACCTTCCGCATGATTGCCCACGATCAGGGCTGGCTCCGGCGCATGCGCGAGGCCGTGATGACCGGCCTGACGGCCGAAGCCGCTGTCGACCGCGTTCAATCGGACACGCGCGCCAAGATGTTGCGCCAGACCGACCCTTACCTGCGCGAGCGGCTGCATGATCTCGACGATCTCGCCAACCGGCTGCAGCGCACATTGGCGGGCGCTGCCATGGGCATGGCGCGCGACCAGCTGCCCGACAACGCGATTTTGGTGGCCCGCTCGATGGGTCCGGCCGCCCTGCTGGACTATGACCGCGCCAAGCTGCGCGGGCTGGTGCTGGAAGAGGGTGGGCCGACGAGCCACATCGCCATCGTGGCGCGCGCCATTGGCATTCCGGCGGTCGGCGAGATCGAGAATGTCACCGCGCTCGTGCAGATGGGCGATGCCATCATTGTCGATGGCGCGACAGGCGACGTGCAGATCAGGCCACAGCCCGATGTCGAGAAGGCCTATCAGGACAAGGCCCGGCTGCGCGCCCGCAAGCAGGAACAGTATCGCAAGCTGACGGCTGTTCCCGCTGTCACGCGCGACGAAGTGGCGATCGGGCTCAACATCAATGCCGGCCTTCTGGTCGACATGCCGCACCTGGCCGAGACCAATGCAGATGGCGTCGGCCTGTTCCGCACCGAGCTGCAATTCATGGTGGCGGCGCGCATGCCCACGACTGCCGAGCAGCAGGAGCTTTATGCTGCGGTGCTGCGGGCCGCTGATGGCAAGCCTGTCACCTTCCGGACGCTCGACATTGGCGGTGACAAGGTGCTGCCCTACATGGAGCGGCTGGACGAGGAAAACCCGGCGCTCGGCTGGCGCGCCATCCGCATCGGGCTCGACACGCCCAAGCTCCTGCGGGCGCAGGTGCGGGCCATGCTGCGGGCAGGCGCGGGTGGTCATCTCAAGATCATGCTGCCGATGGTGGCAACCGTCGACGAGTTCGTGCGCGCCCGCGCCATCATTCGCCGCGAGCTGGCTGTGCTCGACAAGCAAAACCGGGCGCGGCCCGACACGCTGGAAATCGGCGTGATGCTGGAGGTGCCGTCGCTGCTTTTCGAACTGCCGGAAATCGTACGGGAAGCGGATTTCGTTTCGGTCGGCACCAATGACCTGATGCAGTTCCTTTTTGCAGCAGACCGCGAGAATCGCCGCGTCGCGGACCGGTTTGATCCGCTTTGTGCAGCTGCGCTGCGTGCGCTGCGCAGCATCGCGCGCGCTGCCGACGAAGCCCATTGCCCTGTCACCGTTTGTGGCGAGATTGGCGGAAGGCCACTCGAGACCATGGCGTTGATCGGGCTTGGCTTCCGCTCCTTCTCGATGTCGCCCTCGGCTATCGGTCCGGTCAAGGCGATGCTGCTGGCGCTGGATGCGGGCAAGACAACCAAGCTCATCAACGCGTTGCTGGACCATGCCTCGGGCACGGCCAGCCTGCGCGGGCAATTGCAGGCCCTCGCCAGCGAGATGAAAGTGCCGGTCTAGCGAGGCTGTTTGCCTGCTGACGGACCACACCTTTCAGCTTCCCTTTTTCCCCGGATTGCCAAGATGTCCTTCGTCCTTCCCCAAGACCGGCTTGATGCCATTCTCGCCCGCCATGCAGTGGCGGGAGACGAGATCAACCGGGGCGCCGAGGCCACGCGCATGGTGGAGCTGGCACGTGAGCTCTCCGAGCTGGAGCCTGTGGTCGAGGCCATCAACGCCTGGCGCGCGGCGCAGGCAACCGTGACCGAGGCCGAGGCCCTGATCGCCGACCCCGCCACCGATGCCGCGTTTCGCCAGCTGGCGGATGAGGAGCGGCGCGCAGCGCTCATCGAGATCGAGACACGCGGGCGGGCGCTGCTGCTGGCGCTGCTGCCGAAGGATGCCGCTGACGAGCGTGGTGTCATTCTCGAAATTCGCGCCGGGACGGGCGGTGACGAGGCCTCCCTTTTTGCAGGTGACCTGCTGCGGCTGTATGCGCGTCATGCCAGCAGCAAGGGCTGGAGCCTCGAGGTGCTGTCTGAAAGCGAAGGCACGGTTGGCGGCTTCAAGGAAGTGATTGCCGAGATCAACGGGCGCGGTGTCTATGCCCGGCTCAAGTTCGAGTCTGGCGTCCACCGCGTCCAGCGCGTGCCTGACACCGAGACGCAAGGGCGCATCCACACGTCTGCGGCCACTGTTGCCGTGCTGCCGCTGGCTGGCGATGTTGATGTGACACTGAACGAGGCGGATCTGCGCATCGATACGATGCGGGCGGGCGGGGCCGGTGGCCAGCACGTCAACAAGACGGAGTCTGCCGTGCGGCTGACCCATCTCCCGACCGGAATTGCCGTGGTGGTGCAGGACGAGCGCTCGCAGCACAAGAACAAGGCGCGGGCCTATGAGCTGCTGCGCGCCCGGTTGTTCGACATGGAGCGCACCCGGCTGGACAATGAGCGCTCGGCCGACCGGCGCTCGCAGGTGGGCTCGGGCGACCGCTCGGAGCGCATCCGCACCTATAACTTCCCGCAAGGTCGCGTCACCGATCACCGCATCAACCTCACGCTCTACAAGCTCGACGAGATGATGCAGGGGCTGGTGCTGGACGAGATCATCGACGCGCTGACAGCCGAGCATCAGGCGACCTTGCTGGCCGAGCAGGGCAACGCGTGATGGCAGCGCCTGTCACGCGCGCCGCGCTGCTGGACGAGGGCAGGGCGCTGCTGAAGGCGGCAGGTGTCGAGACGCCGCTGCTTGATGCGCGGCTGCTGCTTGTGTCAGCTCTCGGGCTCGATGTGCTGGCGCTTCTGGCCGCGCCAGAAACAGTTGTTGAGCCGGCTTTGGCTGAACAGGCGCGAACCTGTTTTGCACGCCGAGCGGCCCATGAGCCCGTGGGCCGAATTCTTGGCGAGCGGGAGTTTCGCGGCCTGCGCTTCAGGCTTTCTGCCGGCACGCTGGAGCCGCGACCCGACAGCGAGGTTGTCGTGGAGGCTGCGCTCGAGGCCGTCGAGACGCGTCGAAACGCGCCGTTGCAATTGCTTGATCTTGGAACCGGGACAGGATGTCTCCTGATCGCGCTTCTGGCGGAGCTTCCGGCAGCAAGCGGCACAGGCATCGACCTGTCGGCGGATGCGCTTGCAACTGCTCGCACCAACGCGGCTTTGAACAATGTGGCAGGGCGCAGTGCCTTTATCCAGGGCAACTGGCTGGCCGGGCTTGTCGGCCCCTATGATCTTGTCATCTCGAACCCGCCCTACATCGCACGGGCGGATATCGAGCAGCTTGCACCCGAGGTGCGCCTGCATGATCCGGTGGTTGCACTTGACGGTGGCGAGGACGGGCTCGCTGCCTATCGCCAGCTGGCGAAGAGCCTGCCACCTGTTCTGGCCCGCGATGCCATCGTGGTGCTGGAGATTGGTGCAGGGCAGGCAGTTGATGTCACGGCGCTGTTTGCCGATGCCGGCTTCCTGAAGGTTGGCGAGCGCGCCGATCTGGGCGGACACGTCCGTGGACTGGTGTTCAACTTGTCGACAGATTTGCGTGGGGCAGGGCAATAACGGGCTTGGCGCGGGAGACAAAAGCAGCTATTGCCATGATCACGGCTGAGACGCGCTGCAACGCAGATTGGCTTGATCGGGTGCGTTGAGCGGGCAAAAGTCCTCCACACCATTTCAAGACTTGGCATTGTTCTGAACGAATCAGCAGAGGCAGGTGCATGGGCACCGCCTGATTGTCGCGGAAGCCGTAAGCTCCGCAGGAAACCGTGCGTGACAAGCATTATCGCGTCTAACGCCCTGCTCTTCTTCATATTCCCTTCTGCCGCATCAGCCCGGCAGGACAGGGCCGCCGCGTGATCGCGGCAAGGCTGCCAAACCCCACTGCAACGCGAGATCTACGCGAATGAGACAAGGCCAAAATCGACGCCCGCGCGGCCGCAACAACAACAACCGCAAGCCGCAGAATGCCCTGAATCGCAGTTTTGAATCGAACGGGCCGGATGTGAAGGTGCGCGGCACCCCACAGGTGATTGCCGAGAAATACGTTCAGCTGGCGCGCGACGCTCAATCTTCGGGCGACCCTGTGCTGTATGAAAGCTATCTCCAGCACGCCGAGCATTATTATCGCGTCATGATGGCTGCGCAGGAGGCGGCCGGCCCGCAATTTGGCCAGTATGCCATCTCCCAGCGCCCCTTCGGTGAAGAGGATGATAGCGACGACGAGGGTGATGACGACAACCAGCCGTTCAACGGCGGCAACCAGCAAGATCATCGTGGCCAGCAGGGCGGCGATGACCAGCCTTACGAAAACCGCAGCCAGCAGGACAATCGCGGCCAGGACAATCGCGGGCAAGATAACCGGGGGCCTGATCGCAATGTCGGCCAGCAGCGGTTTGATCGCAATGATCGTGGCGGCCAGGATCGTGGCGGCCAGGATCGCGGTGGCCAGGATCGGGGCAGCCAGGATCGGGGCAATCAGGAGCGGAACGGCAGCAGCCCGCGCCGCTTCGACCGTGGCCAGCCGCGTGTTGACCGCAATGATGGCCAGAATGGCGAGCGGCCGCGCTTTGATCGCGGCGATCGGCCCGAGCGTCAGGATCGGCCGGATCGTTTCGCGCCGCGGCAGGACCAACCATCGGCTCAGGCTTCCGGGAGCGACGAGCCGCGCGCGGTCAATGTCGACAATCAGGATCAGCCGCCGCGCCGGTTCGATCGTCGCCCGCGCCGTGACGAGGGCATCGAGCCCGCAGCGGAAACAGGCGCCGCTTTGCCGGCTTTCCTGACGAACCCGGTGCGTGTGCCGATTTCAGTGCCGGTTGCGCCCGAAGCCATCGCACCAGCGCCCGCTTCATCCGCGAGTGATGCTGGCGAGCCGGTCAAGGCGCGTGCGCCGCGCCGCCGCCGCAGCCCACGCGAGGTGATGGATGCCCTGGGCGCCGAAACGGGCGACGCGAACGAGTGAGTTTGCGAACGATTCTGCATAGCAAGAACGGGGCGCTGCGGCCCCGTTCTTGTTTGTCGACAAGACTGATTGCTCGCGTGTTACCGCAACCCAAGCGACGTCGAGTCGGGCGCACCCACGGGAGTGAGCCGCTCGCCTTCCGCCAGCGAGCCTGATGCGATGATCTCGCAATAGACCCCGCAATCAATGTGGCCGTAGGCGGCCATCAGCGTCTTGACCACGGGCAGGTCACGGATTCCGGTTGTCGGGTCAACGGCGGTGGCCGCGCAGCGGTCGATCCGCTTGGTGACCCGAAGTCTGAGGCCGGACGGCCCCGCCAGTTCCTGGCCCACCAGATCAAACTCGGCCCAGGGTGCAAGCCCTTCCAGATGGATGTTGCCGCGAAAGCGCAGCGGGTCGAGCGGCGCATCCAGCCGCTGTTCGAGAGCCGCCACGCTTGCCAGATTGATGAGCGAGACGAAGCCCGACGCTGAATCGGTGAAACGGAACCCGTCCGGCGCGCTCAGCCATTGCGGCGAACCGCGCAGCTCTTCAGGCATATAGCTCTGGAAGAAAGCGCTGATTTCAGAGCGACCGGCCTCCGTATCCACCCGTACTGCCAGCGCGGTCTTGCCTTCGTGTGTGATGTGGAGCGTGGCCGTGGCATCATCATAACGTGTCTGCAGCCGCGCGAGCGCAGCCTGCTTCATCAGCATCAGGAACTTGATCTTGGGCTGATGCTCGGGTGCGCTCGCGTCGAACCCCGAAGGGCCGTTCTCGATGGCAAACATCCGGTCGCCCGGAAAATAGGCATCTTGTGCCATCGTCACGCGGTTCAGCCGCCCGGGCGAGAGGCCCTTGACCGGATAGCGATAGAGCGAGGCCACGCGGATGGTGGTCATCTTTGCGTCAGTCCTTCTTCAGCTTTTCGGTTTCGGGCTTTTCCTGACCCATGGCGACAATGCCGCGGCGGATGGCGCGGGTGCGGGTGAAGTGTCTGTGCAGCGTGTCGCCGTCGCCAAAGCGGATGGCGCGGGTGAGAACGGAAAGGTCCTCGCTGAAACGCCCCAGCATCTCCAGCACGGCTTCCTTGTTGTGCAGGAAGACATCGCGCCACATGGTCGGATCAGAGGCTGCGATGCGGGTGAAATCGCGAAAGCCGCCAGCCGAGAACTTGATGACTTCGGACGCGGTGACCGTCGCCAGGTCTTCTGCCGTGCCGACGATGTTGTAGGCGATCAGGTGGGGCAGATGGCTGGTGACAGCCAGCACGAGATCGTGATGCTGCGGCGTCATCAGCTCGACAATGGCGCCCATGCCTTCCCAGAAATCGCGTGTCTGGGCGATGGCCGTCTCATCGGTTCCGGGAGGTGGCGTCAGGATGCACCAGCGCTTGGCAAACAGGCTGGAGAAACCGGCATCGGGGCCGGAATTTTCGGTGCCAGCAACGGGATGGGCCGGCACGAAATGCACGCCTTCTGGCAGATGCGGCAGCACCTGCTCGACAACCGAGCCCTTCACCGAGCCGACATCCGACAGGATTGCGCCCGGTTTCAGCGCGTCTGCAATTTCAGCAGCGACTGCGCCGCACACGCCCACAGGCACGCAAAGGATGATGTGGTCTGCACCCTCAGCGGCAGCGCTGGCCGTCTCAACAACCTCGTGGCCAAGGCCGAGCGCCCGCGCCCGTGCCCGCACGTCGGGGTCGCGGTCATGCAGCACGATCTGGCCTGCCAGATTGAGCGCCCTGGCGGCGTGGGCAATCGATGAACCGATCAGGCCGATGCCGATGATGGCAAGGCGGCCAAAGACGGGTGTGTCCCGTCTTGGCGCGAAGGTTTCGTCCGTCATGGTCTGGCCTTCAGAAAATCTGTCAGGGCCGCCACAACCAGCCGGTTGGCCTCTTCACTGCCGATGGTCAGCCGCAGTGCATTTGGCAGGCCATAGGCTCCGACAGCACGCAGGATCAGGCCGCGCTGCGTCAGGAAGGCATCGGCTTCCTTCGCTGTCTGACCGGCCGTCTCGGGGAAATGCATCAGCAGAAAATTGCCAACTGACGGCGTCACCTTCAGGCCCAGCGCGCTCAATTCGGCGGTCATCCATGCCAACCAGCGGTCATTATGGGCAATGGCAGCTGCAACATGCGCGTCATCCTCAATGGCGGCGATGCCGGCCTCGATGGCGGCACCATTGACGTTGAACGGCCCGCGAATGCGGTTGAGCGCGTCGATGACGTGGGCTGGCCCATACATCCACCCGAGCCGCAGGTTGGCGAGCCCGTAGATCTTCGAGAAGGTGCGCGTCATCACGACATTCTCGGATGTCGCGACCAGCTCCAGGCCCGAGGCATAGTCGTTGCGCCGAACATACTCGGCATAGGCGGCGTCCAGCACCAGCAGCACATGGCCGGCCAAGCCGCTGTGCAGGCGCTTCACCTCGTCGAAAGGCAGATAGGTGCCGGTCGGATTGTTGGGGTTGGCAAGGAAGACGATCTTCGTGCGCGGCGTTACCGCAGCAAGGATGGCATCGACATCTGCTGTCAGCTCGCGCTCGGGCACGACAACGGGTGTGCCACCCGCAGCCTTGATCGCGATCTTGTAAACCAGAAAGCCGTGGGTGGTGAAAATGCCCTCGTCGCCCGCACCGATATAGGTGTTGGTCAGGAGCGAAAGCAGCTCGTCCGAGCCCGAGCCGCAAATCATGCGTGCGGGATCAAGCCCGAACTTGCCCGCGATGGCCTCGCGCAGTTTTGTCGATGAGCCGTCAGGATACAGCTCCAGCCGGTCCGCCAGAGATGCGTAGGCCCGGATCGCGTGCGGGCTGGCGCCCAGCGGTGTCTCGTTCGAGGACAGCTTGTGCAGCTTCACACCCGCAGGTGCGGCTGATTTTCCTGGCATATAGGCCTCGATCTCGAGGATGCCCGGGCGCGGCGTTGGCCGCGATGCGGAAGGTGACTTCGACTGGCTCTGGATGGCTGTCATGATGCGTTCTTTCAGGCGGAGCGATTGGGAGCGGTGAAGCGGGCGGCATGGCTGCCCACCTCGGCAAGGCTTGTCAGCCCTGCTGGCTTGAGGGCGGCGCGAATGGCTTCGATTCCGGTTTCACCATCCGCCGCGATCAGCAGCGAAAGGCCATCCGCGCTGGCGGCACTGGCTGAAACATCAGCCAGGCAGGCTGCCAGTGGCGTGCGCAGCGCAGGCGTCCAGCGCTCCACCTTGGCGCCATAGAGCACGATTTCGCGCACGGCCGCGTCCGCCAGCGGCTTGGCGATGCAATAGACCGGCGTGCCGGCGGGATGGTCGGGCCGCTCGATGAAAGGCAGGCGGGCGATGATCTTGGGTGCGTCAGGCGCGGTCAGCGCCAGCCACCAGGCGCCCGCGCCCGCGCCCTGGTCCATGCGGAACACGCCGAGATCACCCGCCGATTGCGCGACAGCTGCGATGACCGACATGGCATCGCCATGCGGCTGGAAGGGGACCGTGAAACCGAAATGAAAGCGCACGGAATCGCGCATCGGCGCATCGCCATCGCAGATGTCGGCATGGACAGTGTAGTTCGACTGCACCCAGGTGAAGGTGGCGATGATGATGCGCCAGATGCTCTCCACCGTGTCGAGCGGCAGCAGCCCCTTGTGGCGCAAGGCCAGTCGCTTCATCATCTCGGCTTCACGTCCGGGACGGAAGGCAGATGTGGCGACCTGTCCCGCCACCTGCGTCTTCTTGACCGCGATCAGCCGCTCGATGATCGCACTGCGCTGGATGAGAAGCTCATGCATCTGCGAATCGATCCGGTCGATCTCGACACGCAGATCGGCGAGGGTCGTGGGCGCGGCTGGATCAGGCAAGCTCATGTCGGATTCCGGTCTGGATCGTGCCTTCGCGCAGAATGGTTTCGTTTGCAACCATCCCGACAGGCCCGCACTCCTGAAAATCTGAAACCGCAGTCAAAGGCAAGGGGCGGCGCTGCGGCGCATTGCAATCCGGCATGCCCGGTAAGGCTCCGCATGGCGCAATCTCACAGTGCTTTGCGTTGACAGGAGGGATGCAAATCGCCATCGGTACAGTTCGATTGAGCGAACATCCTGAGCGTCAAGACAAACACGCATGTCAAAGCGAACGCTGCAAAAGCCCGAGACGGCCCCGCTTGCCGATCCACTGATCGAGGCGACATCGCCGTCGAGCCCGGTTGCGCGGTTTGGTGCGGAGCGGCCCCTTGCGCTGGATTGTGGTGTCACGCTTTCGCAGTGGCAATTGGCTTACCAGACATATGGCACGCTCAATGCGGCGCGCTCCAATGCCGTGCTGGTTTGCCATGCGCTGACCGGCGACCAGCACGTCGCCAGCGCCAACCCCGTCACGGGCAAGGGCGGCTGGTGGACCTCGCTGATCGGGCCGGGCCTGCCCATCGATACGGAGCGCTTCTTCGTCATTTGCGCGAATGTGATTGGCGGCTGCATGGGCTCCACCGGCCCTGCCTCGCAGAACCCCGCCACGGGCAAGCCCTGGGGGCTCGATTTTCCCGGCGTGACCATCCCCGACATGGTGCGCGCGCAGGCGCTGCTGATGGACCATCTCGGCATCGAGACGCTGTTTGCCGTCGTTGGCGGCTCAATGGGTGGCATGCAGGTGCTGGAATGGGCCTCAAGCTATCCGCAGCGTGTGTTTGCCGCACTGCCGATTGCGACCGCCGCCAAGCACTCGGCTCAGAACATCGCCTTCCACGAGGTGGGACGCCAGGCCGTGATGGCCGACCCTGACTGGCAGCAGGGGCGTTATCTGGAAGCCGGCACGCGGCCCTCAAAAGGCCTATCGGTGGCCCGCATGGGTGCGCACATCACCTATCTCTCGGAACCTGCCCTCCACCGGAAATTCGGCCGCCGCTTTCAGGAGCGTGAGGCGCCGACTTTTTCGTTTGATGCAGACTTTCAGGTCGAGAGCTATCTGCGCCATCAGGGCGTCAGCTTCGTCGAACGTTTCGATGCCAATTCCTATCTCTATGTGACGCGCGCCATGGATTATTTCGATCTGGCAGCAGACCATGGCGGGGTGCTGGCCCATGCCTTTCGTGGCACGAAGACGCGCTTCTGCGTTGTGTCCTTCACGTCGGACTGGCTGTTCCCGACTTCGGACTCCCGCGCCATCGTGCATGCGCTCAATGCGTCAGGGGCAAGCGTCTCCTTTGTCGAGATCGAGAGCGACAAGGGCCATGATGCCTTCCTGCTGGAAGAGCCGAATTTCTTCGCCACACTGAACGGCTTCATTGGCGCGGCAGCGCGGGCGCGCGGTCTGCCAACGCAAGATTTGTCTGCCGGAGCCGCGCCATGAGTGCGCTCGACCATGGCCTCTCGCGCATCGATCTCTCGCTGATTGCGCAGATGGTTGAGCCCGGCTCTCGCGTGCTTGATGTCGGTTGCGGGGATGGCGCGCTGCTGGCCATGCTCGCCGAGCGGCGCAATGTCGATGCGCGCGGCATTGAATTGTCCCGCGCGGGCGTCGCCGAATGCGTGGCGCGCGGTTTGCCCGTGATCCAGGGCGATGCCGACACAGATCTTGCCGATTATCCCGATGATGGCTTCGATTACGTCATCCTGTCGCAGACCATTCAGGCGACGCGCAATCCGCGCCTCGTTCTGGAGCAGATGCTGCGCATTGGCCGGCGGGCCATCGTCTCCTTCCCGAATTTCGGGCATTGGCGCATCCGCTCGCAGGTGATGTTTGGCGGCCACATGCCCGTCACCAAGAACCTGCCGGATGCCTGGTGGGAAACGCCCAACATCCATTTCTGCACGATCCGCGATTTCACGCTGCTGTGTGACACCATCGGCGCGGTGCGCGAACGCGCCGTGGCGCTGGACGGGTCCGGCGCCGAAGTCCGCGTCAGCGCGCCGTGGTGGTTCTGGAACCTGTTCGGTCAGCAGGCGGTATTCGTGCTGCGGCGGGGGTGAAAGCGCATTGTCATTCCGGGGCCGCGCAGCGGAACCCGGAATGACAATGCGCACACGACGGTTGAATGCCATCACCACTGCTGACGCAGGTTATGGGTTCCGGGTTCTCGCCGACAGGCGAGCCCCGGAATGACGTAGGTGGTATCCCTCAATTCAACGCCGCACCCTTCGGCCTTTTCTCCGGAACAGCGAGCGTCTCGCCCAGCATCAGACCGGCAGCGCTGACGGTGACCGGCACGGTCTCGCCATCCTTGATCTCGCCCGCCAGCAGACGCTCTGCCAGCGGGTCCTGCAATGCCTTCTGGATGACGCGCTTCAGCGGTCTTGCGCCATAAGCGGGGTCATAGCCCCGGTTGGCCAGCCAGTCGCGTGCTTCCACTGAGAGGTCGAGCGTGATCTTGCGGTCCACCAGCAGCTTGGCAAGCCTGCCCATCTGGATGTCGACAATGGCCGCCATGTCCGCGCGCTTGAGGCGGTGGAACAGGATGATGTCGTCGATGCGGTTGAGAAACTCCGGTCTGAAGGCCTGGCGCACAACGCCCATCACTTCATCGCGCACGCCGTCCGAATCTTCCCCATCTGCCTGATTGACGAGATATTCCGAGCCCAGGTTGGATGTCATGATGATGAGCACATTGCGGAAATCGACTGTCCGGCCCTGGCCGTCGGTCAGACGGCCATCGTCGAGCACCTGCAAGAGCACGTTGAAAACATCCGGGTGGGCCTTTTCCACCTCGTCGAAAAGCACGACCTGATATGGCCTGCGTCGCACGGCCTCGGTGAGTGCGCCGCCCTCCTCATAGCCGACATAGCC
>JANMMX010000376.1:0-5369 GCA_031373605.1 Allobosea sp.
AGGCCCACATAACCCGCCCCGATCATCGCAATGCGCATGCGCGTTTTCCTCTCAAGCTTCGCCTGCAAAGGGCGCAGCGCTTCCATAAAGACTCAGATCGCAGGTGGCGAGCCCAAGGACTTTCCAATCGATAACCATCACGATGCCGTCAACTTCGCCGAGAGGCTTTTCAGCCGCGCGGACTGGTCTACAACGGGAGTCGAATCGTGCTTTCGCTGCGCGAAAATCTGATGTCAGGACCTGACCATGCGCCCACTTAGCCTTGCCGTCGCCATCGTCGCCGCTTGCGCCTTGTTCCTTGGTCTGAAAACCAGTCAATCCGGCTTTATCGGGTTGGGCGTTGTTGGCCTGCTGATGGCCCCGGCGACCTGGTATGCCGCCTCGATCTCAACCTTCCTGCGGATTTTTTCGACCATCTTCGCCGTCGAGGTCATCCTGTTCGGCTCGGGCGCATTGCTGGCGCAGCTGGGCTACTGGCCCACCGACTGGCGTGCTATCGCCCCGCCGGTCAGCCTGCCGACAACCGTGGCGGTTTTCGGCATCCTGATCTTCCTGATCTCGTTCATCCCGGTGGTGCAGCGCATCGCGCGCATCGCTTCCCCCTATTTCGAGGCGCAGGAGACGACCACCGCGAGATTCTGGCCCTTTGGCCGGTTCCAGATCAGGCTGGGCCTGCTGGCCACATTGCTGATCTCGTTTCTGGTGGTGCTCAACCAGGCGCAGGTCGGCATTTCCGTGCGACTGAGCTTCTTCAGCCGCGATTTTTACGATGCGATCCAGAACAAGAATGCCGACGTGTTCTGGTATCAGCTGATTTTCGTCTTCTCGGTGTGGGCAACGGTATCCGTGGTCGCGAACCTGATCGAGATGGTCGCCGACAGCACCTTGCGCATCCGCTGGCGGGAATGGATGGCCAACTCCTATTCGCGCCGCTGGCTCGACAAGAGCGTGCATTACCGCATGATGCTGGCGGGCGATGGCACCGACAACCCCGACCAGCGCATCTCGGAAGACACGCGCGCCTTCCTGAACCAGACCTACAGCTTCTCGATCACACTGCTGTCGCAAGTCTCCGTCCTTGTGTCTTTCTCGATCATCCTGTGGACGATCCCGGTGAACATCACCATTCCGGGCACGGAGATCGTGGTGCCGGGCTTCATCTTCTGGATGTCGCTGATTTATGCCACCGCAGCCACCTGGATCACCCATCTGATCGGGCGGCCTCTGATCAAGCTCGATTTCGAGCAGGAGACGCGCGAAGCGAATTTCCGTTTCTCGCTGGCGCGCCTGCGTGAATACTCCGAGCAGATCGCGCTGATGGCGGGCGAGCGTTCCGAGCGTCAGGCACTGGCGCAGCGCTTTGGCGACATTGTCTCCAATTTCTACCAGCTGCTCTGGCGCCGGCTGAAACTCACCAGCTTCACGCTCTCCTACAATCAGGCCAATGTCGTTGTGCCCTTCGTTCTGCTGGCGCCCTATTATTTCAGCGGCAAGATCACGGTCGGCATTCTGATGCAGGTGGCGCAGGCCTTTGGCCGTGTTGAAGGCGCGATGTCCTTCTTCATCAACAGCTACCAGTCGATTGCAGCCTACCTTGCCGCCATCAACCGCCTGACCACCTTCGAGAGCGCCATTGCGCGCGCGAGCGAGACCGGCGGCGAGGGGCAGATCAATGTGAAACAGGCCAAGTCGCCGCATGTCGCCATCCCTGACTTGCAGCTCGGTCTCCCCGATGGGCGCCGCATTGTTCAGGTGTCTGACCTCACATTCAAGGCGGGCGAGAGTGTGTTGCTGACCGGCCCATCGGGCTCGGGCAAATCCACGCTGTTCCGCGCGCTGTCAGGCATCTGGCCCTATGGCGACGGCACAATCTCCGTGCCGGAGCAGGCCAAGGTCATGCTGCTGCCCCAGCGCGCCTATCTTCCGCTCGGTTCGTTGCGCAAGGCGCTGACCTATCCGGAGCTGGACGGGGCCTATGGTGACGCTGCGCTGAACGCCGCACTCGCAGCAGCCTCATTGCCGAAGCTAGTCGGTCGGCTCGACGACGAGGAGCCGTGGGGACAGGTGCTCTCGCTGGGCGAACAGCAGCGGCTGGCGGTGGCGCGCGCGCTGCTGGCCAAGCCCGACTGGCTCTTTCTTGATGAGGCAACGGCCTCGCTGGACGAAAAGCTGGAGGCCAACATCTACGCCGCCATCAAGCGCGAGCTGCCTGGCACGACGATGATCTCGATCGGCCATCGCTCGACGCTTCGTGACCTGCATGATCGCATTGTCGATATGGCATCGCAGCCCAACGGGATGTTCCAGCCTGGCGATGTGAAGGTTGCCGCCGCTCCCGCAAAAGCACCGTCAAGGGCATCAACGAAGCCGACAGCCAAAGCGGTGGCCGCGCTCAAGCCTAAACCGGCCTGAGCCTGCGCACTCCACTCAGAGGCCGCGCTCGAACCTCAGTTCGCCAGCTCCGCCGGTGATGACGAGGCGGCCATCGACGAGGTCCCATTTCTGCGCCGCTCTCAAGGCGACCAGAAAAGCGCGCTCGGATGCCATCTGGCCCGCATCGCAGGCCTTCTTGGTCAGCGCAATGGGCCCAACCGCGAAAGCCTGCTCACGCAGCGGATAGGCAGTTGCCGAGAAAATGTTGCACCCGGCAAAGCCCGTGCCGCGCAGATTTTCATCGACCTGAAGCGTCGGGCGGTTTGAGCCGGGCGGCTTGCCGGAAATCGACACAGCCGTCCACGAGCCGCCAAGCGGAAACTGCTTTTCCTGCTTTGGCGGCGGCGCATTCTGTTGCGCGGCCGCAGCCTCTCGCTGCTGCTTGCGCGACTGAGCCTGTGCCTCGAACGAGGTGCAGGCGAATGTTGCCAGAACGGCAAGCGCCGCGATGCGAAGACTGTTCATGTTTGAAATTCCGTATGTCATGCAGCCGGGAAACTAACGACACTGCCGCCATGCTGCAACATCGCGCCTGCCCGATATGGCTCAATGCTGAAAAGAATGGCTCAATTGTGGTTCTGATCCAGTGATCCGGATGTGAACATCCGACGTAAGTTCAGGAACAGGTCGCGCACAGCGATCTCCCGGTGGCCGCACTCCCCCTGCTGTCATCGGATCCCAAGAGGCCGCTTCCCCCCCGGAGCGGTCTCTTTTTTTGCCTGGCTCTGCGCTTCGGCGGTCAGAGGCGCTGGAAAAGGCGCGCCATCAGCGGATTTTCGGGTCTGAACACATAGTCGAGCGCTGTCACAGTGACATCGCTTGCGCCAAGGCGAACCAACTCATCGGCAAGTGCGAACACGGCCTTCCGCGGCACATGCAGCGTGATGAGGCCGCCGGCTTCCGGCAAGGCGCCAAAAGGAAAACGGGCATCGTGGCTGGCTTCCACCTGAGCGGCAAACCCTTCAGGCAGTGCAGCGAGCCGGACGCGCACTTCGCTGAGATTGCGCGCCTCTTCCTCGGCTGCAATTCTGCTGAGAATCGCACGGGCTGAAGCGCGCTGTGGCTCATCCCAGCGCGCGCGCAGCGAGGCAACCAGATTGGCCTCGGATGCGAGCATCACGCCATCGTCGAGCACCTTGAGCGCATTGGCCTGAAGCGTCGCCCCGGTGGTGGTGATATCGACCACAATGTCAGCCGTGCCAGCCGCTGGCGCTCCTTCTGTCGCGCCAAGACTTTCGACAATCCGGTAATCCGCCAGCCCGTGCGCGGCAAAATACCGGCGCGTCAGATGAATGTACTTGGTCGCCACGCGCAGCTTGCGGCCCTGACGGGTCCTGATCTGCGCCGCGACATCGTCAAGATCGGCCATGTTGCGCACGTCGATCCAGGCTTCAGGCACGGCAACAACGACATTGGCCTGACCAAAACCCAGCGGCGTCAGCATCTCGATGGCGCTGTCGGCATCGCTGATCTGCTCGCGGACCAGATCTTCGCCCGTCACGCCCAGATGTACGGTGCCTTGCGCCAGACAGGCAACGATCTCGGAGGCCGAGAGGAAGGCAACCTCGACGCCATCAAGCCCGGCAATCGCGCCGCGATACTCGCGCGACCCGCGCGACTGCACGACGTTGAGCCCGGCGCGACGGAAGAACGCCATCGCATTTTCCTGCAGTCGCCCCTTTGAAGGCACGGCCAGAACCAGCGGTGTCTGGCTCATGGGCGTGCTCCTGCCATCGTAACCCGATCAAGCCAGATCGAGGCGCCAACTGCCGGAACCGGCGCCTTCGCACCCAACCGCTGCAGCAGGCCATCATAGCGCCCGCCGCCCGCCAGCGGTTTGACCGCCTTGCTGTCGGGATCATGCATTTCGAAAATAAAGCCGGTGTAATAGTCGAGATTGCGGGCAAAGGCGGTGGCAAAGCGGATCGCGGTCACATCGACACCGCGCGCCGCCAGAAAGCCCGTGCGCTGCTCGAAAGCGTCCAGCTCTTCTGAAAGGTCCAGTCCGGCAGCCTGACAGACATCGCGCAGCTCGGCTGCTGCCGTGTCCGGATCGCCACTGATGGCAAGCACGCGCCGCAGCACCTGCGCCACCTCGTCGCCCGGAACATTCTCACGCTCGGCCGCACGCGCCAGAAAACGCTCGGCAATGTCCCGCGCCGAGCGTCCGCCGACGCTGCTGATGCCGGCAATCGAAAGCACATCCTCGACAAAAGCCTTGGCGGCCTTGGGATCCTGCCCCTCGAGGGCTGCCAGCAGGCCGGCGTGATCGTTTGCACCTGCGGATTCAGGCGGTGCCATGGCCAGCACGGCATCAACACCCTTGCCCTGTGCAACGGCCCGCATCAGCCGCCGACGCGAGGCGGCAGGCACACAAAGCGCATCGAGAAGCCGCGACAGCAGACCGACATCACCCATGCGCAGAGCGGGGGCTGCCACACCAAGGGCAGAAAGCACCTCAAGTGTCAGCGCAAACACCTCGGCATCAGCTGCTGCGAAATCCGTTCGACCGAAGGATTCCAGCCCCGTCTGGTCAAACTCCCCGCTTTCGCCCGTGCGCAGCCGGAACACTGGTCCGCCATAGGAGAAGGCCGCAGGCAAAGGCAGGCCGGCTCCCAGGCAATCGCGCGCCAAAGGAATCGTGAATTCAGGCCGCAGGCACCAATCGCGCCCCTCGCCATCCTGGGTCACGAACATGCGCCCGCGCATGTCCTCGCCGGACAGATCGATGAACAGATCGGCTGGCTGCAAGATGGACGTCTCGGCGCGCAGATATCCCGCGCGTGCAAAATGCGCCAAAGCCACCGCTACTGCGTCCTGCTGTCCTGACACGCCCAATCCCTCTGTTGAGGTGTCTCTAGCAGTGCTGCCCGCCAATTTCGACCATTTTTGCCAGTTGGGCTTAATGGGGTGCGAAGCACTGTTTTGCGCCGGAT
>JANMMX010000410.1:0-9501 GCA_031373605.1 Allobosea sp.
CGGCGAGATCACTGCCGCAATGATTTGCACCGGAACATCAAGGATGCGGAAGACAAGGGCGACATGGCCTGCGACATGCGCATCAGCGACAAGCAGCACAACCAGCAGCGGAACGCTGGTGAAGGCCACCGCCAGAAGCGTGGATGGCAGATTGTAGACCGGCACGTCGGACCAGCGCCGCGCGGCCTGCATGAGCGGCATGTCGCCGATCTTCCTGCGCCACACGTCCCGCAGCACATGGCGGCTGGGCCAGATGAGAAACAGGCAAGCGGCAAAGTTTCCGACTACGTCTGTCATGCCCATGGCTACAGCACCGCTGGCACCCGCCAGCCATGACAAGGCCAGCACGGTGGGCTGAACGCAACCCAACGCAATGGCGGAGAGACCGAGCGCGCGGAAATCACCTTTGCGGATCACGATCTGGCTAACCATGCGGCAAATGCCACGCGTTGCGATGGCAGCCAGAAACAAGAGGGCTATATCGATGCCAACAAGACCAAGGCTTGTGGCCAAGGCCGCCAGCAGGGCCATGGCCAGCCAGACAAGCAGGCCAACCATCGCCGTGAGTCTCACCGCGATGCGCAGGTCCTGGCTGTTTTTGGCTGCGACGATGAGCGTCTCATAGCGCAGGAACTGCATCGCCGAGCACAGGGTCAGAGCAGCCAGAAGCATGCCGAAACGTGCGAATTCGGCAGGTGCAAACAGCAGCACCGAGACCAGGATGCTGAACCCGGACGCCACCCTGGCCAACACGGTGGCGCTGAAAAGTGTTGCGATCACGCGCATGACGGCGCGGTTTTTCTCGAGCCAGGCCCGGCCTTTGGCAAGCAGTCCGCGATGCCTGACCGGCACCTTTGCGCCGGGCAGGTTCGTGTCTCTGGCGAGAAACAGATCGGACATCAGGGCCTCAAAGGACCATCTCCTTGCCCCATCAACGCAATGGCGGCTTTGAGAATGTCCTGAGCCCAGTGAGCAGCGATTATGGTTAATGCACGGTAAATCCGCGACCGAATCTCGCCTCACAATTCTGTGTTTGCTGTTGTGACTGAACGTAAGTTCAACTGTGACTATTGGCTGTCGACCGCCTGCGTGTCGGCAATCTCGATGCCGAAACCTGTCAGACCGACGAAAGCGCGGCTGGTCGAGGACAGGTTGACGATCGATTCGATGCCCAGATCGCGCAGGATCTGGGCGCCGAGTCCGACCTCGCGCCATTGCCGGACGCGGGCATTCTCATGCGCTGTTTCACCGCTGCGCACGGTGTTGGTTGGCACGCCTGCCGTCCCGTCGCGCAGGTAAACCAGCACGCCTTTGCCATCACGGGCGAAGCGGGCGAGCGCGGCATGGATCGATTTTGCACCGCCCAAGGTGTCGGCAATGACATCGGCCCGGTGCAGGCGCACGGGGATGCGCTTGCCATCGCCGATGCGGCCCAGAACGAAGGCAAAATGCTGCACACTGTCGAACGGCGTAACATAGGCGTGGCCGGTGATGGGGCCATGGTCAGTCTCGACCGGGAAGGTGGCGACCCGCTCCACCAGCTTCTCGCGGCCCTGGCGATAGGCGATCAGTTCGGCCACCGTGATCTGCTTCAGGCCGTGTTTCTGAGCGAAGGCGTTGATCTGCGGGCCCTTCATCACCGTTCCGTCATCATTGACCAGTTCGCAAATGACACCAACTGGCGGCACGCCGGCCAGCCTGCACAGGTCAACCGCTGCCTCGGTATGGCCGGAGCGCATCAGCACGCCGCCTTCCTTGGCGATCAGAGGAAAAATGTGGCCGGGGCGTGAAAAATCAGCCGCACCCGAGTTGGGGTTGGCCATGCCGCGCACGGTCGCCGTGCGGTCATCGGCCGAAATACCGGTGGTGGTGCCGTGCCGGTAGTCAACGGTGACGGTGAAGGCTGTGCCGTGCATCGTGTCGTTGGTGGCAACCATCGGGTCGAGCCGCAGGCGGCGCGCCTCTTCCGGCGGCAGTGGCGTGCAGACAATGCCGCAGGTGTTGCGGATGATAAAGGCCATTTTCTCCGGCGTGCAGAGCGAGGCCGCCATGATGAGATCGCCCTCGTTTTCGCGGTCATCATCATCAGTGACGATGACAATCTCGCCGAGTGCAATGGCCTCGATGGCTTCCGTGACAGCCTGTGGCATGAAAGTGCTCCCCTTAAGCGGGCCGAGGCCCAGAAAGTCGTTGGGTGTAACGGCGCCCGCCGTCTGCTGAAAAATCGCCTCGGCCGTCTCGCGGGAAAGCCAGCTCGCATCATTGTTGCACAGCAGCGTGATCGCGCCGGGCGAGAGGCCCAGCCGAGCCGCCATGTCGATGCGCTTGATGCCGTGTTGCTTGAGCCAGGCAGAAAATTTCATCTGACGATCAAACAGGAAATCTAATTTCAGTCAAACTGAAATTATCGCGCGCTCAGCCGGTAAACGGCCAAGGCGAACTCTGCCCCACCTGGCCACGATGGCGCAGGAAATGGTCGGCCAGCACGCAAGCGACCATGGCTTCACCCACCGGCACGGCACGGATGCCGACGCAGGGGTCGTGGCGGCCCTTGGTGAACATCTCGGTGTCCGCACCCTGACGCGTGACAGTGGCGCGCGGGCTCAGGATCGAGGAGGTGGGCTTCACGGCAAAGCGCGCCACCACGGGCTGGCCAGTCGAGATGCCACCCAGAATGCCCCCGGCATGATTGGACAGGAAACGGGGCTTGCCGTCATTTCCGGCGCGAATCTCGTCGGCATTGTCCTCACCCGAAAGTTCGGCTGCGGCAAAGCCATCGCCGATCTCCACGCCCTTGACCGCGTTGATGCTCATCAGGGCACTTGCGAGGTCGGAATCCAGCTTGCCATAGATGGGCGCGCCCAAGCCCTCTGGCACGCCCTCGGCGACGATTTCCAGAACAGCGCCGATGGAAGAGCCGCTCTTGCGGATGCCATCGAGATACTCCGCAAATTTTGCAGCGGCTTCGGCATCCGGGCAGAAGAATGGATTGCGGGCCACCTCTTCCCAGTCCCAATTGGCGCGGTTGATCTTGTGCGGCCCCATCTGCACCAGCGCACCCCGAACAGTGACGCCGGGCAAGACCTTGCGGGCGATGGCGCCAGCGGCGACGCGCATCGCCGTTTCGCGCGCCGAGGAGCGGCCACCACCGCGATAATCGCGAATGCCGTATTTCACATCATAGGTGAAGTCGGCATGGCCGGGCCGGTATTTGTCCTTGATCTCGGAATAGTCCTTCGAGCGCTGGTCGACATTGTCGATCATCAGGCCAATGGATGTGCCGGTCGTCACCTGCTGGCCCGTGCGCTCGTCCACGAACACGCCCGAGACAATGCGGACCTCGTCCGGCTCCTGACGCTGCGTGGTGTATTTCGACTGGCCGGGACGGCGCCGATCCAGATCGCCCTGAATGTCGGACTCGGTCAGCGGGATCATCGGCGGGCAGCCGTCAACGACACAACCAATGGCCGGGCCATGGCTTTCACCGAAGGTGGTGACGCGGAACAGATGGCCGAAGGAGTTGTGCGACATGGCGAGCCTGACGAGGTTGTCGTCAGGCTCTTAGGCTGTGAGGGGTGAGGTGGTCAAACACCGCACGGCTCCTCACTTTGCCGGAACCGCGGGCGCGCCTTCCCAGCGGGTGTTGGCGGGGATGTTCTCGCCCTTCATGATGACGGTCAGCAGGCCGATCTGGGCGTAGTCACCGACATGGGTGTCATAAAGCACGGTTGAACCTGCGCCCACCGTCACGCCCTTGCCGAGCGTGACGCGGCCGACCTTCATAACCCGGTCTTCATAGAGATGGGTCTGGAGAGCCGACATGGAGTTGATGCAGCAATAGTCGCCGACGTTGATGCAATCGAACTCGGTGATGTCGGTCGAGTTCATCCAGACTCCCTTGCCGAATTTGGCACCGAAAATCATCAGGAACCAGGGCAGGAAGGGTGAGCCGCGCAGATGCTCGAACAGCACCTTGCCGCCAAGGCCCCAGTAAAGCACGGCGACAGCCTCGGTGCGCATCGCCCACCACGACCACATAGGCTTCATCACCGGCTTGTAGGTGCCCATCAGCAGCCATTTGATCAGGGCGCAGATCAGCGCCTGCATGACGGAGATGAAGACGGCACAAGCGATGAACACGCCAACAAGGCCCCACCAGTCGCGCTGGGCCACCTCATCCGCGATGAAGAGATCGACCATCGCGGTGCCGAAGGAGATGAAAAGCATGGCCGGGAAAGAGGTATGCGCGGCTTCGAAGGCGGCACGGCCAAGCTTTTTCCAGATCGAGGGCTCATAGGTCCAGCTGGCACCGAGATCGACCTTCTGCCGGTTGGGCAGCTTGATGGGCGGCGAACCGAACCAGGTGTCGTTCTCGCTCATCAACTCATTGGCTGGCGGCTTGGACTTGATACCGATCAGCACACCATTGGGGATCGTCGAGCCCGGCGGCACCACAGCGTCATTGCCGACGAAGACGCGGTCACCGGTCGAGACCTGCGCAATCGTCATGTAGCCGCGCCGCACATCCTCATCGCCCAGGATCACCTCGTCAGCGATGAAGTTGCCGGCACCAATCTTGGTGATGTCAAAGCGCCCGGCGAGGTTGGTCGAGAGTTCGGCGCCCTTGCCGATTTTCGCACCCATCAGGCGATACCAGAAGCGCATATAGATGGTCGCGAAGAGCGACGACAGCGTGTCCAGCATCACTTCTGTCGCCAGTGCCACAGTCCATTTGCGGGCATAAAAGCCGCTATGGATCGAGTAGCTGCCGGATTCGACGCGCGGCAGGATGGCCCAGCGCAGCAGCGTCATCAGGCCCACCGTCAGCAGGATGAGCGCCATGGCGGTCGGCCAGGTGAGCAGCGGCAGGAACCAGAGATAGCTGATCTCGGCCCACTCGCCGATGGCGTTGTCGACCTGATCGAACAGCCAGAAGGCCGGAAAGATCGGCAGGAGGCTGGCGCATGGAATGATGATGATCATCGCAATGTAATAGAGGTTCATCGCAAAGCGGCGCTGAAGGCTGGCGGGCGCAAAGACTGGCAGTGCATCCAGATCGACCATGCCGACCTTGACCGCAGGCGAACCATCCCAGATTTCGGCACGACCGACCGTTGTGTGCGAACGGATGGCCGTGAGGTCCCGCAATTCGGCATGATCTTCGATGACGCAGCCATCGCCGATCGCAACCGCGCTGCCGATGTAGCAATCCTTGCCGATGTCGATGCGGCCGATGATGAACTTGTCGCCAATCGCCTCGCAGTTGGCGAGCTTCACCTTGGAGCCCAGCGTGGTGCCATCGCCAATGCTGATGAGATCGGCTGCGCCGACGTCCAGATCGGAAATGATGACATCCTTGCCGATTTTCGCGCCGATGGAGCGCATGTACCAGCGCATCAGGGCCGACCCCTGGAACCACTTGTATTGCACCAGTGCGAGGAAATGCGTGCCCAGCCACCAGCGGAAATAGTACACGCCCCAGAGCGGATAGATTCCGGGCTTTGTCTGGCCCAGCACAAGCCAGCGGCCTGTGATCGCCAAGATGATGGAGGCGATCTTGATGACGACGAACACGGCCAGCAGCATGAAAAGCTGCTGGAAAAAGCTGTAGCCCTCACCGGCAATGGCCAGATAAGTCACGAAAATGCCAAGCCACTGCGCCGTGGCCAGGCCGATAATGATCGGCAATGTGGCGGCCTGCGCGAGACCACAGAGGAACCGGCGGCCAAAGGGGACGTCGGGGAACGAAAGGTCTTCCGGCTGACGGATGCCGCGCTCGTTCAGCAGCACAGCCATCTTGCGCAAGGTGCGCGCGCCATAGACATCCTGCAGCGTGATGCCGGCATAGGCCGGCTTCTCGCGCACGATGGAGATGAAGCGGGCTGCCAACAGCGAGTGGCCGCCAAGATCGACGAAAAAGTCTGCCTCAAGCGGCAGCGCCTGTGCGCCCAGCACGCGCTTGGCCGCATCGAGCAGCACGGCTTCCGTCTCGTCGCGCGGCGGCTCCTGCTCGCCGGTGGCGGCAGGCGCTGTCAGCGGCGCGGCACGCAGCATCTTGCGGTCGATCTTGCCCGACACCATGCGCGGCAGCGAGCCAATGGCCTCGAAATGGGCCGGGATCATGTAGGGCGGCAGCTTGTCACGCAGGGCCGCGCGCAGCACGGGCCCCTCGAACGCTACGCCCTGTTCGCCAACGATGAAGGCAACCAGCCGGTCCATGCCGTCATCGGTGCGCAGCACAACGGCCGCCTGGCTGACGCCCGCTTCCTCCGAGAGCTTGGCTTCGATCTCGCCCAGTTCGACGCGGAAGCCGCGAACCTTGACCTGATCGTCGATGCGGCCATGAAAGGCGATGTTGCCGTCAACATCGAGGCTGACAGCATCCCCCGAACGATAGAGCCTCGGGTCAGCAGTCCCGCCAAACGGATTGGCGATGAATTTCTCTGCCGTCAGTTCCGGGCGCTGGAAATACCCCTCGGCGACACTGGGGCCACCAATCAGAAGTTCGCCCTGCTCGCCGGGGCCCAGCAGCTTCAGATTATCGTCGACAATATAGGTCGTGTAGTTCGGGATCGGCCGACCAATGGTCACCGGCTTGCCGACTTCCACTTCGGAGACGGTCGCGACCACCGTCGCTTCGGTCGGGCCATAGGTGTTGAAGATGCGGCGGCCGGGCTTTGACCATTTCTGCACGATTGCCGGAGGCAGCGCCTCGCCACCCAGCAGGATCAGGCGCACTTTCGGCACATCGCGGGGGAGAATGCCGAGCAGCGTCGGCACCGTGTCAAGAACGGTCACACCAGCCTGATCGAGAATGTCCGGCAGCCTTTCGGCGTCACCCATCGTCTCTGGCGTCGCGACAAAAAGACTGGCGCCTACCAGATAGGGGCACCAGATCTCTTCCATCGACAGATCGAACGCCACTGACGCGCCCTGAAAAACAACGTCATCGCCGTTGATGCCGTAGACCGCGTTTCCGGAACGCAGGAAGTGGCAGATGTTGCGATGGCTGATGACGATGCCCTTGGGCGTGCCTGTCGAGCCGGAGGTGTAGATCAGATAGGCCGGGTGATCCGGTGTCAGGCCAACCGCACGCGGCGGCATGACAGTGCCATCAGCCAGCGCGGCGAGTGATTCGGGCGTCCAGACGGTCAGACGGGTCTCGTTTGCGCGCTCGATCAGTGTGCTGGCCGTGATGATGCCCTTGGCAGAGCAATCATTGAGGCAGGTCGTGATGCGCTCCACCGGCGCTTCTGCATCAAAGGGCAACCAGGCCGCGCCTGCCAGCGTGATGCCAATCTGCGCGACCAGCAGATCGATGCCACGCGGCATCCAGAGTCCGACCATGTCGCCGGCTGACACGCCGGAGCGGGCGAGGCCGCGCGCAATGTCATTGGCCCTGGCCCAGACCTGCGCATAAGTGAGCGAGCGCGCACCATCGGTCAGCGCAACATGATCGCTGCGGGCCTTGACCGTGCTGGCAAAAATCTCTGCCAGAACCTCATCCTGAAGCAGATCAGGTCGGCTGTCGCCAATCAGTATGGCAGGTTTGGCCATTGGATCGGTCGAATTTGTGCTGGTGCTGGTCATGCTGTGATGTCGTCAAGGTTCATCGACGCGCAGCGGCAGGGCGCCATTTCTGGCCCTGAGCCGGTCACCCGGCTGCCCGCGCTAGGCAGATGGCCCTGTTCCCTTCCGTTCATGTCACATCGCCGGAACCGGAGACGCGCCTTGCCCTGATCGCTACCGTCTGCCGGACCTTGCAGGGTCCGGATAACGCTTTCGTGAAACCAATTCACACATCTGTCTGAACTTAGACTGAACGGCAAGAGTGCCTGGCTCGGTCAGCCACATCCTGACTGATCGGCGCCCGCTGCTGAGATGGTGCCGCGCAGCGCATCTTCAAGTCAGATCCATTCAGCCTGACCGTCACTGACCCTGAGAATGCGACCCTGCCAGATGTCCATGGTGGCGGCCTCATGCCGCTCGGCAGCACCTGTCAGGGCGAGCATGGCACGCGCCACGCCGCCGTGACTTACAATGACGGATTGGCGCCGCAAGCCTTCGGCCACCGGGCGGATGCGCTCGCACAGCATGCGGTAGCTCTCGCCCTCCGGCGGCACATAACCCCACTTGTCCTGCTCGCGCGCGCGGGCGCGGTCCGGATCGCGCGCCTTCACCTCGCGCCAGGTCAGCCCTTCCCAGCTGCCGAAGGTGATCTCGCGCAGGCGCTCATCCTGATCGTATTCGCCGGGATTGAACCCCAGCGTGTTGCGCAGGATTTCCATGGTCTCCCTGGCGCGCGACATCGGCGAGGCGATAAAATCAAAATCGTCCAGCGGCAGCATCAGCTTGCGCAGGCGCAAGGCCGCTTCCCCGGCCTGCGCGCGTCCCAGATCATTCAGCGGAATGTCGCGGCCACCCTGGAGGCGGCCCTCGAGATTCCAGTCCGTTTCGCCGTGACGAACGAGATAGATCGGAAAAGACAGCCGAACGGTTTCCATGGGGCGCACTCGTGCCACATGGCTCATGACGGGTCAAAGACTCAACGCGGCGAAGGTGAATCCTGCCATTCTGGCTCGAACCTGCCGTTCAGTCCTTGTCGAGCGTCAGATCAGGCGCATCCGGATTCTTCATGCCCACAACGTGATAACCGGCGTCGACATGCAGGATTTCGCCGGTCATGCCGCGCGCCATGTCGGATACGAGAAAGGCAGCTGTCTCGCCAACTTCCTCGATGGTCACGGTGCGGCGCAGCGGCGAGTTGTACTCGTTCCACTTCAGGATGTAGCGGAAATCGCCAATGCCGGAGGCCGCCAGCGTCTTGATCGGGCCAGCCGAAATCGCGTTGACGCGGATGTTGGAGGGGCCGAGATCGGCGGCCAGATAGCGCACGCTGGCTTCGAGCGCAGCCTTGGCCACGCCCATGACGTTGTAATGTGGCATCCACTTCTCAGCACCGTAATAGGTGAGCGTCAGCAGCGAACCACCCTTGGGCATGAGCTTCTCGGCGCGCTGCGCCACAGCCGTGAACGAGTAACAGGACACCAGCAGCGACTTGGTGAAATTGCCTTCGCTGGTTTCAAGGTAACGACCCGTCAACTCGTCCTTGTCGGAGAAGGCGATGCAATGCACCACGAAATCGATCGTGCCCCAGAGGCGCTCGACCTCGGCAAAGATGGCATCCATCGTGGCAGGCTCGGTGACATCGCAATGGCCGACAACATGGCCGCCGAGCTCCTTCGCCAGCGGCTCGACGCGCTTTTTCAGCGCGTCGCCCTGATAGGTGAAGGCGAGTTCGGCGCCGGCATCATGGGCCGCTTTCGCAATGCCCCAGGCGATGGAGCGGTTGTTGGCAACACCAAGGATAAGGCCGCGTTTGCCCTTGAGCACACCTGCGATTGAGGCTTCTGACATCGGTTTTACAATCCGTCTTCGTGAATCTCTGAGCGCCGCTTCTAGCTGACGTGTGCGCCGGACGGAAGGGCGGCGGTTGCCCTG
>JANMMX010000198.1:0-2260 GCA_031373605.1 Allobosea sp.
GCAGGGATTGCCTGACCGACCATGAGGGGCAGCTCGCACGTTGCCCGGACTGCGGCAGTCCCCGGTTGCTGTGCCATGCCGAGCGCGACAGTTTGTCGATCGCCCATATCGATTGCGACGCCTTCTACGCGGCGGTCGAAAAACGTGACAACCTAGCCCTGATCGACAAGCCTGTGATTATTGGCGGCGGCAAACGCGGTGTTGTCGCCACCGCCTGTTACCTTGCCCGCACCTATGGTGTGCGCTCCGCCATGCCGATGTTCAAGGCGCTGGCCGCCTGCCCTGATGCGGTCGTGGTCAAGCCTGACATGGCGAAGTATGTCCGCGTTGGCCGCGAGGTGCGCCAGCTCATGTTCGAACTGACGCCGCTGGTGGAGCCCATCTCGATTGACGAGGCGTTTCTCGACCTGAGCGGTACACAGCGCCTGCATCACGCATCTGCTGCCGTCACGCTGGCGCGCTTTGCTGCCCGCATCGAGCGCGAAATCGGCATTACGGTCTCGGTCGGGCTGTCCTATGCCAAGTTTCTCGCCAAGGTCGCGTCCGACATGGACAAGCCACGCGGCTTCTCGGTCATCGGTCGGGCAGAAGCCGTCGCTTTTCTGGCCACCAGGCCAGTCTCGCTCATTCCGGGCATTGGCCAGGCCAGCGCAACAAAGCTCGCGGACGCAGGCTACAGGTTGGTCGGCGACCTGGCGCAGGCGCCCGTCGATCAATTGTTTCGTGCTGCCGGGCGCGATGGTCCACGCCTTCAGCAACTCGCTCGTGGCATCGATCCGCGCATCGTCACGCCAGAGCGCGAGACGAAGAGCGTTTCATCCGAGACAACGCTCGACAGCGATGTCTCGGATTATGGCCAGCTGGAAAAACTGCTCTGGACACTTTGCGAGAAAACCTCTCGGCGCATGAAGGCATCGAGCCATGCCGGATTGACGGTCACACTCAAGCTGAAGACCGCCGATTTCCGCATTCTTTCCCGTTCGCGCCAATTGCCTGAGCCGACACAGCTGGCGCGCACGCTGTTCGAGGCCGGACGCGAAATGCTGGCGCGCGAATGCAACGGCATGCGCTACCGGTTGATCGGCATTGGTGCGAGCGAACTCAGCCCGCCGGAGACGGCAGATCACGGCGATCTTGCCAATCCGGATGTGCCACGCGTGAAAGCCATGGAAAGTGCCGTCGACAAGCTGCGCGCCAAGTTCGGCAATGACGCTGTGGTCAGTGGGATCGGCTTTGCGGGCAACGCCTCAAAAAAAACCGCAAGTGCGCCCACCGCTACTTCGCGCAAGCACCCATCGGCAGAAGATCCAGACGTGTAAGCGCGGCCTTGAGGGCAAACTCGCCATAATCCATCCGCACGGCGGCCGTGACGCCATTCTCGTAAAGATCGAACGAGATGGTGTAGGACGGTGTCTGCTCGCCCGTGCTTTCCTTGAAATAGGACATTTTCACCGGCCACCGTGCCATCCTGGCAAAGTCCGGCGTCCTGAGCGGCTCCTCGACCTTGTCGAGGGCGTCGCCCGCCTCGATCTTGCGGCCGATGACCGACAACGTCTCGAACATCTGCCGCCCATCGTCAGAGCCATCAAACATGCGGATTGACATGGTGCGGTCGCCCGCGCGGGCCGCTTGAATCGCTGCTTTCAGCTGGGCGCTGGGGAACACGGCTTTGCCTTCAAACCGGTGTGTGTCCGCCTTTGGCAGCTTCAGTGCCACATCCATGCCGCCGGAAGCACCTTGCGTCGCCGTGCCATCAACGATCTCGCGCGGTGCCTCGGAGACTTGCGTCTCGGTCTTGAACCGGAAGCTCTCGCCCGCCCCGCCTTCAAAGCTGTTGGTGCGCGCGTCAATCACGCGTGCGCCGGTCTCGCTGCCTGACAGCTCGGTTACCTGCCGGAAAGACAAGGCATAGCCCTCGCAAGCATCACCAGTGAAATCAAAGGCAATGCGCCCCTTGGCATTCTCGATGGCTTTGGCGGGCTTGGCCGGGTCCAGCATCAGCTCATAGACCGCACGATGCGGCACCAGCACCACGCGCTCCTGCGCCATGGTCGTGGTCGTGGCCGCGCCCAGCAATACCAGTGGCAGACAGAGGCCGAGGCTTGCGTTCCGAATCGTCATGCGTTGCGTGTCCTGCTGTGAATGTGACGCAGGTTAGGCACATGCGAAGGTGGCAGCAATGCGGTTGATGCGCATGGGCGCGCCAAGCCAGTGCGTTTGAGCCAGCGGCCTCAATCCATCCAGTCGCTGACGGCCAGAC
>JANMMX010000221.1:0-4225 GCA_031373605.1 Allobosea sp.
GATGTGGCGGGCGATCTTGTCAGCTGGCGTGGCCCGAAAGCAGGCGAGTAACGCTCAAAGCCGTTTCTGCCCGGCAATTCTTGCCGACAGGACAGAAATTGTCGCCGGTCTGGCGGGTGATTCACCGCTGGTTTACCATCCAACCTGCTGAAATCATTCAGGCAAGGTGCTGGCACGGCATCTGCAATGCACTCTGGGATTTTCGGCTGCCCGTCGGGCGGCATTTGACCAGGTGAGGTGCGTTATGGGTGTTTTCAGTGCGCTGACGACGGCGGTTTCAGGGATGCGGGCGCAGTCCTATGCGCTGGAAAACATCTCCGGCAACATCGCCAATTCGCGAACAACAGGCTTCAAGCGCCTCGATACCAGTTTTGTCGATCTCATCCCCGATGCGCCGCTGAACCGCGAGCTGGCAGGGTCCGTGCTGTCCACCAGCCGCTCGACCAACACGATCCAGGGCGACATCTCCGCCACCTCGATCGACACCAACATCGCGATCAACGGTGACGGGTTCTTCATCGTTGCCGAAAAGCAGGGCGGTGTTGGCGCCTCGACCACATTCAAGGGTACCGATCTCTACACCCGCCGTGGCGATTTCGATTTCGATGCCAACGGCTTTCTCGTCAATGGCGCAGGCTACTATCTGAAGGGCCTGAGCATTGACCCGATCAGCGGCAACCCGATCGGTTCACAGGCTGGCGTCATCCGCATCACCAACGATCAGCTGCCGGCCAAGCAGACGGCCTCGGTCGAGTATCGCGCCAACATCCCGACCTATCCGGCCACGTCCAACTCCGACCCTCTGGTGCCGAACTCCGAGCTGCTGAACGCGGCTGGTTTCGGCACGAACCCGGTCGTCACCAATACGGTGGTCGGCTCCGATCTGCCCGTCTTCTTCAACCGCTCGATCCCTGGCGGTTCGGTCACGGTCTATGACAACCTGGGGCAGGCCTCGAACCTGCAGCTGCGCTGGGCCAAGGAAGACAGCGTTGCCAATGGCGGTGTCGATACCTGGAGCCTTTTTGTTGCCGAAAACACCAATGCGACCGGCGCCACGGTGGCCTATCGCCGCGTGCCAACCAGCTTCACTTTCGACACAGCCGGCCAGCTGACATCGGCCGCGACGATCACATTGCCGACCGTGACCATCAACAGCGTTGTCGTCTCTGGCGTGAACCTGACGACAGGCGGCAATGGCATGACCCAGTTTGCCGATCTCAACGGCCAGCTTCAGGCCAACTCGATCCGGCAGGATGGCTATTCTTCCGGCGTGCTTGAGCGCACTTCGGTCTCTGGCGACGGCAAGGTGGTGGGCAATTTCTCCAACGGCCAGGTTGTCGCGCTGGCGCAACTCTCCATCGCGCGCTTCAACTCGGCCAACAGCCTGAAGCGCAACGACGGCGGTGCCTTCGAGCAGACGCTGGAATCGGGCCTGCCGCTGGTGGGCACAGGCAATGCGGCGCTGGTGGGCGGCTCGGTCGAGCAGTCCAACACCGATATCGCGGACGAGTTTTCGAAGATGATCGTCACACAGCAGGCCTATTCGGCCAACACGCGCGTCATCAGCACCTCGCAGGACATGCTGCGCGATGTGCTGAGCATCATCCGGTAAGCGCTGAAAAGCGCTGACGCGAGGAGAGTGAAATGGGTCTTGGCAATGTTCTGGGTTCGGCACTGTCAGGTTTGCGCACAACGCAGGCCGGGCTGGATGTTGTCTCGCGCAACGTCGCCAATTCCGACTCCGTTGGCTATGTCCGCCGCACCGTTCATTCGGTCGAGGAGGAGGCTGGTGGCCTTGTTACCGGCGCGCGGAACGGTTCCGTCCAGCGCATGCTGGACAAGATCGTGCAGCGTCAGCTCTGGCAGGAAAGCTCGGGCGCGGCCTACACCTCGACACGGGCCGACACCTTGTCTGCGGTTGACCGCATGTTCGGGGCGCCGGGCAGCGCATCCGCGCTCGATGCCACGTTCAGCCGCTTCATCAACTCGATCCAGAGCCTGAAGAGCGACCCGTCCTCCTATGCCACCCGCTCCGCTGTGCTGGACACGGCTGGACAGTTGGCCTCGCGCCTGAACGACATGAGTGCCGGCATCCAGGACCTGCGCTCGCAGGCCGAAGGCGCAATCGATCAGGCCATCGACGAGGTCAATTCTCTGCTGACCTCGCTGAAACAGGTCAATGCACGCGTCATCAATGCGCCGGCTGACCAGACAACCGCCTCTCTGAAAGACGAGCGCGACCGCATTCTGGGCGATCTCTCGCGCTTTATCGACATTCGCTCGACCGAAGATGCCAATGGCTCGGTCTCGGTGGTGACGACGTCCGGCATGCAGCTGTTTGATGGCCAGCAGGCGACGAAGTTCAGCTTTGATGCCCGTCCGGCGCTTGGCCCTGAAGCGACCTGGAATGCCAGCGCAGCCCTGCGCAGCGTCGGCACGATCAGCGCGCTGGATGGCAATGGCGGCTCGGTCGATGTGATCGCTGGCCGCCTGTTCCGCTCGGGCGAAATCGCGGCCTGGGTCGAGTTGCGCGACACCACCCTGGTGCAGGCCCAGTCGCAGCTGGACGAGCTGGCGGCGCAGATGGCCAGCGCCCTGTCCGACCAGGAAATTGCGGGCACCGCAGCAACAGTCGGCGCGGCCACTGGCTTCGATGTCGACACAGCAGCGCTCCAGTCCGGCAACCGGCTGACGCTGGACTACACGATCACGCCGGCTGGCACGCAGCGCAAGTTCACCTTCGTGCGCGTCGATTCCGCCACGGCATTGCCGCTTCCGCCAAGTGCTGCGGGCGATGTCAACAACCCGGTCATCGGCATCAACTTCGCGCTTGGCATGGCGTCCGTCGTGACGCAGATCCAGACGGCGGTCGGCGCCGGTTTCACGGTCTCGAACACCGGTTCGGTGCTGCGGATCGTGGACGATGGTGCAGGCGCCACGCGCGACGTGCGCGGGCTGACGGCGCGCCCCAGCAACACGACGCTGACCAATGGCGGCGCAACGCCGCCTGCCGAGCTGCCCTTCTTCGTCGATGGCGGGCGCAACAACGCGGTCTATACCGGTTCGTTCGAAGGCTCGTCGCAGCGGGTGGGCTTTGCAGGCCGCATCGTGGTCAATCCGGGCCTCACAGCCAACCGCGCCAGCCTCGTGGTGTTTGGCACAGCACCTGCAACTGCGCAGGGTGACGCCACCCGTCCACAGCTCATCTTCGACCGGTTGACCAAGTCGGTTCGTGATTTTTCGCCCTCGACCGGGATTGGCGGGCGCGACGCGGCCTATTCCGCCTCGGTGGCCAACTTTGCCCAGCGCATCGTTCAGACGCAGGGGCAGAATGTCGAGGCCGCCAACCGGCTCGACGAAGGCCAGCAGGTCGCGCTTTCTTCCATCGAAAGCCGCTTTGCCGCGAAGTCCGGCGTGAATGTCGATCAGGAAATGTCGTCCCTGGTCGAGTTGCAGACAGCCTATGCCGCAAATGCCCGCGTCATCTCCGCCGTCAAGGAGATGATGGACCTGCTGTTGCGCGTGTAAGGGAGCACTGACCCATGAGCATTGATGGTTTCCGCCCCGGTTCCTACCGCGCCCGCCAGACCTCGGACCAGTTTGTCTCGAGCCGGGCGCAGCTCGACAATCTGCAGCGCCAGCTGGCCACCGGCAAGGTGGCCGAATCCTATGGCGGGCTTGGCATCGACCGGCGCATCAGCCTCGATATCAACGCCAAGGTCTCGGTGATCGATGGCTGGCAGAGCGGCATCGAGCGCGGGAACCTGCGCATCACCATGATGTCGCAATCGGTCGAGCGGTTCAGCAAGCTGACCCAGGAAGCCAAGGGCGACATCCGCCCCGGCAGCTATGTGCAGACCGCCAGCGGCCAGACCATTGGCCAGATGCTCTCTGCCGAGAAGTTGCAGCAGTCGGTTGACCTGCTCAACATCGACATTGAAGGCCGCTACATGTTCTCCGGTCGCACGACCGACACCAAGCCGGTCGTCAGCTATGACCTGATGATGAATGGCGACGGTGCCGGGCGCGCAGGCATCAAGGACATGATCGCTGAGCGCAAGCTGGCGGACATCGGCGTTTCCGGCCTTGGCCGTCTGGTCGTTGCCGGCGCCGGCACCAATGTCACGCTCGACGAGGAAGCCACAAACCCGGCCTATGGCTTCAAGATCGCAGGCGGTGTGTCATCGACAACGGCGATCACGACAGCTTTCACAGCGGGCCCCCC
>JANMMX010000463.1:0-11505 GCA_031373605.1 Allobosea sp.
GTGCGCAATTCGCGGAAGTTCTCGATAATCCCGTTATGGACAACGGCCAGCTTTTCAGTGGCGTGCGGATGGGCGTTGCTGGTGGTCGGGCGGCCATGGGTGGCCCAGCGCGTATGACCAATGCCGATCAGGCCATCAAGCGGCTCTTTCGAGAGCGTGATCTCGAGGTTCTTGAGTTTGCCCTCGGCACGGCGGCGCGTCAGCAGCCCGGCTTCGAGCGTGGCAACGCCGGCCGAATCGTAGCCGCGATATTCAAGCCGCCGCAGCGCCTCGACGACCTGCTCCGCCACGGGTGTCTTGCCGAGAATGCCAACAATGCCGCACATGCAAATCTATCCCCATTTTGTCAGGTTCGTCCCAACCTGCATCCCAATCAGAACCGCGCAATTGTAGAATCACGGTTCAGCACTAGCGCGGTCGAAGCCAATCAACTGCGCTACGGCTAACCGTCCTGCCCGGCCTTTGCCCAATCACATTGAATGACCGAGTGTGAACATGCGGTTTGGCCAGATGGTTCATGAAGTCTTATCTGGCCGGCCGGCGACCGCTTTTCACTTCTTCTCTGCCGCTTTTCTGGCAGCCGATGTCGCGTTGAAATGCGCGCCCCAGCCTGCCTTCTCGATCTGACGACCGCGAGCGACCGCAAGAGCACCAGGGGCGACATCCTTGGTCACCACCGAACCTGAGCCGACATAAGCACCCGCGCCGATGCTGACCGGCGCAACAAGCGAAGAGTTGGAGCCGACAAAAGCGCCCTCGCCAACAATCGTCTTGTACTTGAAATAGCCGTCGTAGTTGCAGGTGATGGTGCCTGCACCAATGTTGGCTTCGGCGCCAATCTCGGCATCACCAATATAGGTGAGGTGGCTGACTTTTGCACCTTTGCCAATCTTTGCTGCCTTGATCTCCACGAAATTGCCGACCTTGGCCTTTTCGGCCAGTTCGGCACCGGGGCGAAGCCTGGCAAACGGGCCAACCGTTGCCCTTTGCCCGACATGAGCGGATTCCAGATGCGAGAAAGCATGGATGACCGCACCATCCTCAACAACGACGCCTGGGCCAAACACGACATTGGGCTCGACCACGACATCGCGGCCCAGCTGCGTATCGTGGCTGAAATAGACCGTGTCAGGCGCCTGCAACGTCACCCCCGCCACCATGGCGGCCTGACGCTTGCGCGACTGGAAAACCGCTTCGGCAGCAGAGAGTTGCACGCGATCGTTCACACCTTGCACTTCGCTTTCAGGCGCTGTGACTGCCATCGCTGACAGGCCTTGCGACCGGCCAACGGCCACGGCATCGGTGAGGTAATATTCTTTCTGTGCATTGGCGTTGCCAATCGCTGTCAGGATACCGAGCGCCCTGGAGCCATCCAGCGCCATGAGGCCGGCATTGCACAGTGTGATCCTGCGCTCCTCGTCTGTTGCGTCCTTGTGCTCGGTGATGGCGTGAAGTGATCCATCCTTCTCAACCAGGCGTCCATAGCCCGTGGGATCAATCGCCTGAAAGCCAAGGGCAACCACGCCGGCGCCAGCAGCGAGCCCTGCCCGCAGCGATGCAAATGTCTCAGGGAGGATCAGCGGTGTGTCGGCAAAACCGATCAGCACATCATCTTGCCCTTGCTCGAGCGCCTCCTGCGCCGCCAGCACCGCATGTGCGGTTCCCAGACGCTCGCGCTGCACGAATATCTGCGCCTGAGGTGCCAGCGCCAGCACAGCCCGGGCGACATCCTCGCGGTCCGGGCCGATCACCACTGCCAGACGATCAGCCCCGGCGGCCATCATGGCGGCCAGTGCATGCAACACAAGAGAACGGCCACCAACCTCGTGCAGCACCTTTGGGCGGCTGGATTTCATGCGCGTGCCTTCACCGGCAGCAAGCAGGATGGCGAGGCAGGAGCGCGCACCGACGGGTGCATGTTTTTCAGCGGGAGACATCGCAATTTTCCGTTTTGAGTGAAAGATCGTAGCGCAACGCGTGTTGCCCGGAACGGGCGCGGAACCAGACCTAGCGCGCCTGCGTTAACGTTGGCAAAATGCGTCGCATTTTGAGATCGCCTGTGCTCTGGTCTGGCAAAAAAACCGTGCTAGAAGCAGCCGTTGCGTTGCGGGGTGCGCAGCTTCAAGTGGGTTCCATGGTCAAGACGATCAGTCGGCGTGATGTGGTAGCGGGTGCAGCTGCATTGGCAGCCGCTTCAGCGAGTTCAGTTCAGGCACAAACACCGGCAGCGCTGGCCTGGCAGGCGGCTCTTGGCGACGGGCGTGCATTTGATGCAGGGCAACTTGCCGAGATTGCCCGCATCCTCGCCCGCCGTCCGATGCTGCCACCTGCCCTGAACGATTTGCCCGATGGCTATGGCACGATGGGTGCTGATGCGTTTTCCGGCATTCGCGCCGTGCCCGATTCAGTGCTCTGGGCGGGCGAAAATCGTGGCTTCACAGTCGAGCCACTTCATCGCGGCCATGTTTTCACCAGTCCGGTCCAGCTTTTCGTGGTCGAAGACGGTCAGGTGCGGCGCATTGCCTATGAAAAGACCCGGTTTGACTTTGGCCGCATTGCACCGCCTGCGATGGGCGCTGATCTCGGTTTTTCAGGGTTTCGCGTCGCTGCCGGTCAGGAGCGCCCGGTTGACGTCGCGATGTTCCAGGGAGCAACGTTCTTCCGTGCCATCGCCCGCGGCCAGAACTTCGGCGCCATGGCGCGCGGGCTGATCCTGCGACCGGGCGAAACACGCGGCGAGGAAACACCCTATTTCCGCGCGTTCTGGATCGAGCGCCCGACGGCCGCCTCGGCCCTTCTGGTGATCCATGCACTGCTGGACTCCGACAGCCTGACTGGCGCCGTGCGCATGACACTGCGCCCGGGCGATGTGACGCTGATTGATGTCGAGATGACACTGTTTGCCCGGCGTGACATTGACCATATCGGCTATGGCTGCATCTCGGGCACCTTTCTTGCCGCGCCACAAAACCGGCGGACATTTGACGATGTGCGGCCTGCCGTGCACGAAATCTCGGGCGCACAGATGCTGACGGGCGCTGGCGAATGGATCTATCGACCGGCCAACAACCCGGCAACGCTGCAAGTTTCGGGTTTCATGGATTCCAACCCCAAAGGCTTTGGCTTGGTGCAGCGCGACCGTGACTATGCTTCCTTCCAGGACGACGAGCAGCGCTTTGAACTGCGACCGAGTGTCTGGAACGAACCGCTGGGCGACTGGGGGGCCGGCGCCGTCCAGCTGATCGAGATCCCGTCGGAATCGGAAGTGAATGACAATGTGATCTCATACTGGAGGCCGCGCGCGCCGCTGCCTGCAGGCAGCGAAACGTCGATGGCCTTCCGGCAGAGCTGGTGCTGGCAGCCGCCCGAGCGCCCTCCCCTGGCAATGACCAGCCGGGTGCGCCAGGGTCGCGGCACGCAAGGCAGGCGCCGTCGCTATTTCGTCGATTTTACCGGTGACATTCTGGCAGATGCGTCGATTGTCACCTCAGCAAAGCCGATCCTGTCGGCCACACCTGGCGTCATCCACAACCTCAGGCTCTGGCCTTACCCCGAACGCAAGACCATGCGTGTCTCGTTCGAGATGGACCCTGGGAACGAGGTTGTCTCCGAGCTGCGGCTCGTGCTCGACTCCGGCGGGCAGCCCGTCTCAGAAACATGGCTGAACCGATGGACGTCCTGAACTCTGCCGCACCTGCGCAAGCCACTGCCGAAACCGTGCTGAAGCCGCTGGTTGTTGCAGCCACGCCCCAGGAAAACCGGCTGACGATGCCGGCGCAATCGTTCCGACGCTTCGCAGAGACTGAAAGGCGCAAGCCGGTCGCCAGCATGACAAGCTGGAAAACGCTGCTTGCTCGCATCTTCGTTTTTGGCGGCGCACTGGCCATCACCGCCTATGGCGCGTGGGAAATGTACCATGTCGTGTCGGTCAGCGGCACGACATTGCTGCAGTATCTTCTGCTCGTGCTGTTCACGGTCAACTTCTCCTGGATCGCGCTGGCTTTCACCAGCGGCCTGCTGGGCTTCATTGGACTGGCAAGCCGTTCGCAGGTCACCGATTTTGCGACAGCTCTGAGCAAGAAGACCGTCGTCGTCATGCCGATCTATAATGAATCGACAGCGCGCACGTTTGCAGCGCTTGCGGCGATCCGTGATTCGGTCGAGGCGACCGGACTGGGCCAGCATTTTGACTATTTCGTCGTCTCCGACACGACAAATCCTGACATCTGGATTGCCGAGGAGCGCGCATTCCTCGCCTTGCGCGAGCGGCTGGGGCCAGAGGCGCGCATCTACTACCGCCACCGCCCGAAGAACCACCATCGCAAGGCGGGCAACATTGCCGATTTCGTGACGCGCTGGGGCGGCCATTACGAGCACATGGTTGTGCTTGATGCTGACAGCCTGATGACCGGCACCTGCATCGTGCGCCTCGCTGCTGCGATGGAAGCAGACCCCGATGCCGGGATCATCCAGTCGCTGCCGCTCATCATCAACCGCAACACGCTGTTTGCCCGCCTCCAGCAGTTTGCTGCGCGTGTCTATGGCCCGGTAATCGCAACAGGCCTTGCCATCTGGTCTGGGCGTGATGGCAATTACTGGGGCCACAATGCGATCATTCGCACGAAGGCCTTTGCCGATCATTGCGGCCTACCGGACCTGAAGGGCAAACCGCCTTTTGGCGGGCACGTTCTGAGCCATGATTTCGTCGAGGCCGCCCTGATGCGCCGGGCCGGCTGGTCAGTCTACATGCTTCCCGACCTGACGGGCTCCTATGAGGAAAGCCCGCCTTCGTTGATCGATGTCTCGACGCGGGACCGGCGCTGGTGCCAGGGCAACCTGCAGCATTCGCGCATCATCGGCGCCAAGGGACTGGTCTGGCCAACGCGCCAGCATTTCGCCACCGGCATCATGGGCTATCTGGCCTCGCCTTTCTGGCTCGGGCAACTGCTCGTCGGCATCGCGATCGTGCTGCAGGTGAACTATGCGCGGCCGGAGTATTTCACGCGCGAATTCACGCTGTTTCCGCTCTGGCCGCGCTTTGACCCTGAGCGTGCGCTGAACCTGTTTGCGGTCACGATGGCCATCCTGCTCGCGCCGAAACTGTTCGGGCTTATCCTCACGCTGATGAACAGCGCGATGCGCCGTGCCTGCGGCGGCGGCATCCGGCTGGTGCTGTCAGCAATCCTCGAAATCCTGCTCTCGGCGCTGTTGGCCCCGATCATGATGGTGATCCAGTCCGGCTCGGTGTTCGAGATCCTGCTCGGGCGCGATACCGGCTGGAACCCGCAGCGGCGTGATGATGGCTCGATCCCGCTCAGTGACATCATTCGCCGCCACCGCTGGCATACGGGGCTGGGCATCTTTGCCGGCATCTCGGCCTTCATGATCGCGACGTCGCTGTTTGCCTGGATGTCGCCCACAATTCTGGGGTTGGTTCTTGCCATCCCGCTGTCCTGGGCTTCAGGCCAGCTTGCCATCGGCCTCTGGCTCAAGCGCCGCCGTCTGCTGATGACGCCGGAAGAAGGCGAACCACCCGCGATTGCGACGCATGCGAACCTTCTGGAAGCCGAATTTGCAAGGAATCGATTCGACGATGATGATGGCATTGCCGCGCTGCATGCGGACCCTGTCGTGCGGGCTGAGCATGAGGCGATGCTGCCAGTGGTGACGCCGCGCAGGCGCGGCGATATCGAGGCTGACAGGGCCGTGGCACAGGCCAAGCTGGTGGATGCGCAATCAGTCGACGACGCCGTGGCCTGGCTGAAGCCGAAGGAGCGCATGGTGGTGCTGCATGACCGCGCGCTGATCGGGCTGCTCGCGTCCCTGCCGGGCAAGAGATAACGCACCGGCAAAAGTAATCTTCATTCAGAAAGTCATCGCCGCTGCGTTGATCACGCCTGCCGCCAACGACGCAGACCCGAGGAAAAGCGCTGCAGCCAATTCTCCAGCAGCAATGCGCTCCGAGAGGTTCGGCAGGGCAAGCCGCACCAGCCAGTAGACAAAAAGCTGCACCACGATCGCCACGACGCCCCAGACCAGCAGGTCGATCACGCTGGTCGAGTTGACAACGGCGCTGGAGAGCGGCAGCGCGAAACCGATGAGACTGAGACCAAGCGAAACTGCGGCCGCCGTGTTGTTGTTGCGGATGAGACCGAATTCATTGTGCGAGGTCGCCAGCGTGTAAATCGCCAGATAGGCGGCAACCAGGCCGAGCGCGGCCCCGAAGAACATCGCGAAATCCGGTAGGCGACTGAGCGCAAGCTGAAACATGTCCTGATTCCCTGAAATCGAGTTCGGCGTTCAGCCTGCCGTTACTGCTGGCTCGAAGGCAATGGCTGTTCCCAGCATGCTGGAAGCAGGAACCACAACACGACCGGCAATCTCGACGAAACGCACGCCCTGCCCGCTCAGATGGTTCTTCAACGCCGCAATATCGTCAACCGCAACAACAAGGCCGACGAAGCGCGTGTCTCGTACCGTGAGGAGTGGAGACGAGCCAAGCAGCGCGGCTGCGGCCTGAGGGGTCAGGATGTCGATCCGCCCGCGCGGCAGGCTCGCCGTGATGCCCATCGAGTTGGATTTCAGGCTGCGCTCACCCGTGAAGCTCGACAGGAAAATATGATGGTCGCTCGGGTTTTCGGCGAGCATAAGCACGGAGGCCAGACCTTTGACGCCATTGGCGTGCTGCTGGGCGCTCGTGTTCCAGAAGTTCTGCGGCTCATGCTGCTGGCAGGTGAAGAAGCCGCATTCCAGCGCCATCGCGTCCTGCGCGAAGGCGAGTGTGAACGCCACGCGCATCGGCGAACCATCCGTCTTGATGCCCTTGCGCTCGAAGAAGAACGGTTCGAAGCTGCTGATGCCAGCGCTGTGGAACTCTTTCAGGTCAGCCAGCGCATCGCTGCTTTCCAGGACGCACATGGCAATGCCCTCGCGGCGCATGATCGCGGCTTCCATGAAAGCGCCGAACGAAAAATGCTCTGGCATGTGGGCCGGCATCGTCTTGCCTTCGCCAACTGCCAGCAGCTCAAGAAAGGCCCCGGGAAACTGCACGATCCGGTTCTCGGTTCCCCAGGGGTGCTGGTTGCGCCGACCCACCTGGAAGCCCAGCTGCTCATAAAGCGCAGCTGCGCGGTCCAGATCGCGCACGCCGATGACGAGGTGGTCGAGCCCGCGTGCTGTCATGAAATCCTGCCTGTGGTCGCTGCTTGATACCGATGTCCTAGCATGGGCCAGATCGACCGGTCACCCTAACGATGCGCCTCGCGGATCATATCCGCTGCTTTCTCCGCGATCATGATGGTTGGCGCATTGGTGTTGCCGCCGACAAGGGTGGGCATGACAGAAGCATCAACAACACGCAGCGCCTCGACCCCGCGCACCAGCAACTGCGGCGTCAGAGGCGCGCGCGCGTCCGCACCCATCGCGCAGGTGCCGACCGGATGATAGATCGTGTCGGCATGGTTCCGGATGCGCTCTTCCAGCGCCCCATCATCCGCCATGTCCACCGGGCGCATGTCCTGCGGTGCGAACGGCGCAAAGGCCGCACCGGACATAACCCGCTGCGTCAGGCGTGAACCCGCCATCAGTGTGGCCAGATCACCTGCATGCGACAGGAAAGCGGGGTCGATCACCGGTGCCGGATGGCGATCAAGATCGGCATGGGCCAGCTGCACCGTGCCGCGAGAGTTCGGTCGCAGCACGCAGACATGGCAGCTAAAGCCATGGCCCAGCCTCAGCTTGCGCGCGTGATCCTCGACCATTGCGACGACGAAATGCAGCTGGATGTCAGGCCGCGCCAGTGCGGCGTCCGTCTTCAGGAAGGCGCCCGCTTCGGCGAAATTGCTGGTCAGAATCCCGGTGCGCGTCCGGCGCCATTGGCCGATGCCGCGCCAGAACTGCGAGAGGCCCGTTGGCGAAAGCCCTATCGGTGCCGTCGACTTCGTCTTGTAAACCAGCGTGTAGTCGAGGTGATCCTGCAGGTTCTGGCCGACGCCCGGTGAATCGTGCAGCACGTTCACGCCGATCTCGCGCAGGTGTTGCCCAGGCCCGATGCCGGATGCCATCAGGAGTTGGGGGCTCTGGAAGGTGCCCGCACTCACGATAACCTCGCGCAGCGCATGCACAACGCGGCGCGAGCCGCCCGTCCTGACCAGCACGCCCGAAGCGCGCGTGCCGTTGAACCGGATGCGCAGCGCACGGGACTTCGTCAGAACCGTGAGGTTTGGCCGCGCCCTTGCCGGGTCAAGATAGGCGCGTGCCGCGCTCCAGCGCTCGCCGCCTTTCTGCGTCACCTGATAGAGCCCGGCGCCATCCTGAACAGCGCCGTTGAAGTCACTGTTGCGCGGGATTTGCAGCGTGTCGCAGGCTTGCAGGAACGCGTCAGACACTGCGTTGGGCGAACGCAGATCAGCGACGTTCAAAGGGCCATCGGAGCCATGAAACTCGTCCGCCAGACGCTCATTGCTTTCCGAGCGCTTGAAGTAAGGCAGCACATCGTCATAGCCCCAGCCAGTGCAGCCTGACCTGGCCCAGTCGTCATAGTCGCTGGCATGGCCGCGCATGTAGATCATGGCGTTGATGGCAGACGAGCCGCCCAGCATGCGTCCGCGCGGCTGATAGCCACGGCGGCCGTTCAGGCCCGGCTGTGGCACCGTGGAAAATGCCCAGTTGCGCCAGGCGATTGGCAGGAACGCCGCTGCGCCAACCGGCACGCGTGTCAGCAGATGATTGTGATCCGGGCCAGCCTCGATCAGGCAGACGCGGCTTGCCGGGTCTTCGCTCAACCTGGCTGCGAGCACGCAGCCAGCCGAGCCACCACCGACAATCACATAGTCAAACGTGTCTGAGGTCTCGCCATCCATCGCACAAAGGATGTCACACGAGGCGCGACTGCACCACTGCTGCCTCGATGAAGCTCGCAAAGAGCGGGTGCGGCTCGAAAGGCCGCGACTTGAGCTCGGGGTGATACTGCACGCCGATGAACCACGGGTGGTCGGCATATTCCACCGTCTCCGGCAGCAACCCGTCGGGCGAGACACCGCTGAACACCAGCCCCTTCGCTTCGAGCTTGGCGCGGTAGCCCATATTGACCTCGTAGCGGTGGCGATGTCGCTCGGAAATCTCGGTCGAGCCGTAGATTTCGGCAATGCGCGAACCGCTATTCAGATGCGAGGCATAAGCGCCCAACCGCATCGTGCCACCCAGATTGCCGCCAGCGGCGCGCGTTTCCAGCTCGTTGCCTTTCATCCACTCGGTCATCAGGCCAACGACCGGTTGTGCGGTGGGGCCAAACTCGGTCGAGTTGGCATCAGCAATCCCGGCCAGCGAACGGGCCGCCTCGATCACCGCCATCTGCATGCCGAAGCAGATGCCGAAATAAGGCACCTTGCGTTCGCGCGCAAAGGTCGCGGCCCTGATCTTGCCCTCGGCGCCGCGGTGGCCGAAGCCGCCCGGCACCAGAATGCCATGGACATGGTCCAGATAGGGCGCAGGATCACCCTTTTCGAAGACCTCTGCTTCGATCCAGTCGAGATTCACTTTCACGCGGTTGGCGATGCCGCCATGCATCAGCGCCTCGATCAGTGACTTGTAGGCGTCCTTCATGCCGGTGTATTTGCCGACAATCGCGATGGTCACCTCACCTTCCGGGCTCTTCACGCGCTCGGAAATGCGCTGCCAGCCCGAAACGTCCGGCTCGCGCGAATCGGTGATGCCGAAAGCAGCCAGCACCTCGTTGTCGAGACCTTCTGCGTGATAGGCCAACGGCACATCATAGATGGAGGCTGCATCGCGTGCCTCGATCACAGCGGTTTCGCGGACATTGCAGAACAGCGCCAGCTTGCGGCGTTCCTCACGCGGGATTTCACGGTCGGTGCGGCAAAGCAGGATATCGGGCTGGATGCCGATGGAGCGCAGCTCGGCCACTGAATGTTGCGTTGGCTTGGTCTTCAGCTCGCCTGCAGTCGGGATATAGGGCAGCAGCGTGAGGTGGAGGAAGATCACCTGCCCGCGCGGCAGCTGCTGGTTGACCTGCCGGATTGACTCCAGAAACGGCAGGCTCTCGATGTCGCCGACCGTGCCGCCAATTTCGACCAACGTGAAATCATAGCCCTCGTTGCCGTCAAGGATGAACTCCTTGATGGCATTGGTGACATGCGGGATGACCTGAATGGTGGCGCCGAGATAATCACCGCGCCGCTCCTTCGTCAGGATGCCCATGTAGATACGACCGGTCGTGATGTTGTCGCCCTTGTTGCAGGGCCTCCCGGTGAAGCGCTCGTAATGGCCAAGATCGAGATCGGTCTCGGCCCCGTCATCGGTGACGAAGACCTCGCCGTGCTGATAGGGGCTCATCGTACCCGGATCGACATTGAGATAGGGGTCGAGCTTGCGCAGGCGGACTGTGTAGCCACGCGCCTGAAGCAACGCAGCAAGCGCCGCCGAAGCCAGACCTTTTCCAAGCGAGGAGACCACGCCGCCAGTGATAAAAACATATCGCGTCATGGGAGGCAGGGTTTAGTCCAGCCGGGGCGATTCGTGAAATGTTTAAGAAGCGGAGTGGTGATGTCCGGAACGCTTGTCCACAGGCATGGGTTGATTCGGACCGGCATCGCCGAACAAACAAAAAAGGCCGGTTACCCGACCTTTTTCAAGCCGTGCTCCGGCAGGCAACCGGTTACTGCGGGTTGACCGGACGTGGCGGCTGGGCGCCGCCCTGATCCTGCATGCGCTGCAGTTGGTCGAGAATGCCACCTTGGCCGCCGGCACTGGGCGCGGATGGGGCCGACGGCGCGACTGGCGCCGTGGTCGCGGGCGTGCCGGGGGCGCCATCGATGATCGAGCGCTGCGTGCGGCTCTGGCTCGAGATGACGGCCAGCGTGATCGAAGTCACAAAGAAGGCAGCGGCCAGAATGGCCGTTGCGCGCGTCAGGGCATTGGCCTGGCCACGGCCCGTCATGAAGCCCGAAACACCGCCGCCACCGCCCGAACCCATGCCAAGGCCACCGCCTTCCGAGCGCTGCAGCAGCACAACGCCGACCAGCGACACGACGATGATGAGGTGAACAACGATGATGACGTTCTGCATAGGTCGACAAGTCCGGGTTCGTGATGAGACAACGGCTATCATGACAGATGGCGTTGCGAATGTGTGGGCGCAATAGCATGCAAGCGCCGGGCTGGGTAGTGGCGTTTGGCTCTGGCTCGATCTCCCGTCATTCCGGGGCATCGCTTGCGATGAGCCCGGAACCCATACCCGAGATGTTGCACGTTGAAGCCACAGTTGATTGTGGCTTCAACGTGCAAGCTGCGGTGTCTATGGGTTCCGGGCTCTGCTGCGCAGCCCCGGAAAGACGCCACGCCTCAGATCGCGCTGGCGATCCCGAGGAAATCTGCTGCAACGAGGCTGGCACCGCCCACCAGCGCGCCATCGACATGCGGCACCGCCATCAGCTCGGCAGCGTTCGACGCCTTGACCGAGCCGCCATAGAGCAGCCGCACGCCAGC
>JANMMX010000005.1:0-1781 GCA_031373605.1 Allobosea sp.
GACACCGGCATGGGGCTCGAGCGCATTTCCGCCGTGCTGCAAGGCACGCATGACAATTACGAGACCGACATGATGCGGGCGCTGATCCGCGCTGTGGCCGAGGCCACAGGTGTGGAGCCGGACGGTCCGCAGAAGGTCAGCCACCGCGTCATTGCCGATCACTTGCGGGCAGCAAGCTTCCTTGTGGCCGATGGCGTGCTGCCATCGAATGAGGGGCGCGGCTACGTGTTGCGGCGCATCATGCGGCGTGGCATGCGCCATGCGCAGTTGCTGGGCGCGAAGGACCCGGTGATGCACCGGCTTGTGCCAGCACTCACACGCGAGATGGGCCAGGCCTATCCCGAGCTGATTCGCGCCGAGCCGCTGATCGCCGAGACGTTGCGTCTGGAAGAGACGCGCTTCCGCACCACGCTGGTGCGCGGGTTGTCGCTTCTGGACGACGCCAGCCGCGACCTTTCGAGCGGCGACAACCTCAAGGGCGAGACGGCCTTCACGCTGTATGACACCTATGGTTTTCCGCTCGACTTGACGCAGGATGCCTTGCGCGCGCGCAATATCGGCGTGGATACGGACGGGTTCTCGCGCGCCATGCAGGCGCAGAAGGCCAAGGCGCGCGCGGCCTGGTCCGGCTCCGGCGAGGCGGCAACCGAGACGCTCTGGTTCGGGCTGAAGGACCGCGTCGGCGCGACCGAGTTCCTGGGCTATGACACGGAAGTTGCCGAAGGGCTTGTGACGGCGCTCATCCGTGATGGCGTCGAGGTCGAGGCGCTGGCTGCCGGAGAACGCGGCCAGGTCGTGATGAGCCAGACGCCGTTTTATGGCGAGTCCGGCGGTCAGGTAGGCGACACAGGTGTGATGTCGGGCGCGGGCGTCGAGGCGCAGGTGACGGACACGCTGAAGAAGCTGGGCGATGTCTTCGTCCATGCCGTGAAAGTGAAGGCTGGCGCGCTCAAGCTCGGCATGCCGCTGGCACTGACGGTTGATGGCGGCCGCCGTGCGGCGATCCGCGCCAACCATTCGGCGACGCATCTGCTGCACGAGGCGCTTCGCATGGTGCTGGGCGATCACGTGGCACAGAAGGGCTCGCTGGTGAATGCCGAGCGGCTGCGGTTCGATTTCTCGCATCCCAAGCCGATCAGTCAGGAGGAGTTGTCGCAGGTCGAGGAGTTGGCCAATGCCATCATCTTGCGCAATGAGCCGGTCAGCACGCGCCTGATGAGCGTCGATGATGCTGTGGCATCCGGCGCGCGCGCGCTGTTTGGCGAGAAATATGGCGATGAGGTGCGCGTGGTCTCGATGGGCACGCATGAGGGCGGCAAGCCCTGGTCGATCGAACTTTGCGGCGGCGTCCATGCCAGCCGCACGGGCGATATCGGGCTGGCGGTTGTCGCTGGTGAAAGTGCGGTTGCGGCTGGCGTCAGGCGGCTGGAGGCCCTCACAGGTACGGCAGCCCGGCGTCACCTGAACGAGGAATCCCGGCGTTTGCGCGAGCTTGCAGGTCTGCTGAAAGTGCCATCAAGCGACGCACCCGCGCGGCTGCAATTGCTGGTCGACGAGCGCCGCACGCTTGAGCGCGAGTTGACCGATGCCCGCAAGAAGCTGGCCATGGGCGGCGGTGGCGCTGAAGCTGATCCCGTTTGCGAGGTTGCAGGCGTGAAGCTGCTGGCGCGCAGCGTCTCCGGCGTCGAGATGAAGGATCTGAAGAGCCTGGTGGACGAGGCCAAGGCGCGCGTCGGCTCCGGCGTCGTTGCCATCGTTGGCGTGGGCGCAGATGGCAAGGC
>JANMMX010000037.1:0-13060 GCA_031373605.1 Allobosea sp.
TCACGCTCTCGACGGGACCGGAGAAAATCATCTTCTCCGGCGAGACGAGTTCGAAGTTGAAGCTGGCCATGGGCTAGAGCCTTCTTTCTGCGCAAGGCGCCGCGATCAGGCCGCTTCGGCTGCGAGCTTCTGGGCCTTTTCCATGGCTTCCTCGATGGAGCCGACCATGTAGAAGGCGGCCTCGGGAAGATGGTCATACTTGCCGTCGACCAGACCCTTGAAGCCCTTGATCGTGTCTTCGAGCGGAACCAGCTTGCCGGGCGAGCCGGTGAAGACTTCGGCCACGAAGAAGGGCTGCGACAGGAAGCGCTCGATCTTGCGGGCGCGCGCCACCGTCATCTTATCCTCTTCGGAAAGCTCGTCCATGCCCAGGATCGCGATGATGTCCTGCAGCGACTTGTAGCGCTGAAGGATCGACTGCACCTGACGGGCCACATTGTAATGCTCCTCGCCAAGGATGGCAGCCGAGAGCATGCGCGAGGTGGAGTCGAGCGGGTCAACCGCCGGATAGATGCCCTTTTCGGCAATCGAGCGTGACAGCACGGTCGTTGCATCAAGGTGCGCGAAGGAGGCGGCTGGGGCCGGATCGGTCAGATCGTCGGCGGGCACATAAATCGCCTGCACAGAGGTGATCGAGCCCTTGTTGGTGGTGGTGATGCGCTCCTGCAGCATGCCCATGTCGGTGGCCAGCGTCGGCTGATAGCCCACGGCGGACGGGATGCGGCCAAGCAGCGCCGACACTTCGGAGCCAGCCTGCGTGAAGCGGAAGATGTTGTCGACGAAGAACAGCACGTCCTGGCCCTTGTCGCGGAAATCTTCCGCGACGGTCAGGCCGGTCAGCGCGACGCGCGAGCGTGCACCGGGGGGCTCGTTCATCTGGCCATAGACCAGCGCGCATTTGGAGCCTGCGCCGCCGCCCTTCTTGTTCACGCCGGACTCGATCATCTCGTGATAGAGATCGTTGCCCTCGCGCGTGCGCTCGCCGACACCAGCGAACACAGAATAGCCGCCATGGGCCTTCGCGACGTTGTTGATGAGCTCCATGATGAGCACGGTCTTGCCGACGCCAGCGCCGCCGAACAGGCCGATCTTGCCGCCCTTGGCGTAAGGCGCCAGCAGGTCGACGACCTTGATGCCGGTGACGAGGATCTGTGCATCGGTCGCCTGCTCGGCGTAGGACGGGGCTTCCTGGTGGATGGCGCGCAAGGCCTTGGTCTTGACCGGGCCAGCTTCATCGATCGGCTCGCCGATAACATTCATGATGCGGCCAAGGCACTCATCGCCCACGGGAACCATGATCGGGGCGCCCGTGTCGTGCACGGGCTGACCGCGAACGAGCCCTTCGGTCGAATCCATCGCGATGCAGCGCACGGCGTGCTCGCCAAGATGCTGCGCGACTTCCAACACAAGGCGGTTGCCGAGGTTGGTGGTCTCGAGCGCGTTCAGGATCTCCGGCAGGTGGCCGTCGAACTGCACGTCGACAACGGCGCCAATGACCTGGCTGATGCGGCCCGGCTTGCCCTTGCTCTTGACGGCGGTGGCTGCAGGCGCGCTGGCCGAAGCCTTGGCGGCAGGCTTGGCCGCAACCTTTGCAGGTGCGGCAGCCTTTGCAGGTGCGGCAGCCTTGGCAGGTGCGGCAGCCTTGGCGGGTGCGGCGGCCTTGGCGGGTGCGGCAGCCTTGGCAGGTGCGGCGGCCTTGGCAGGCGCGGAAGCGCCGGTGGCAGCGCCTTCCTTTGACGGGGCAATGCTCTTCAGCGTGACAGTCTTGGTGGCTTTGGCCATGGCTCAAACCTTCCTTCGGTCGTATGGGCTTTAGAGCGCTTCGGCGCCCGAGATGATTTCGATCAGTTCTTTGGTAATCATGGCCTGACGCGAGCGGTTGTAGATCTGCGTCTGCTTCTTGATCATTTCGCCGGCGTTGCGCGTGGCGGAATCCATGGCGCTCATGCGCGCGCCCTGCTCGGAAGCGCCATTCTCCAGCAGCGCCCGCAGGATCTGAACCGTGAGGTTGCGCGGCAGCAGCGATTGCAGGATTTCGCCCTCTTCCGGCTCGTAGTCATAGAGCGAGCCTGACGTCGCCGCTCCTGACGGAATCTCCGCAGGAATGATGCGCTGCGCCGTCGGGATCTGCGAGATCACCGACTTGAACTTGGAATAGAACAGCGTGCAGACATCGAACTCGCCCGCATCGAACCGGGCGAGCACACCCTTGGTCACAGCCTCGGCATTGACATAACCAACCTGCTTGAAGCTGCGCAGGTCGATCAGCTCGATGATGTCTTTTTCGAAAAGGCGGCGCAGGACATCATAGCCCTTCTTGCCGACGCAGATGATCTTGACCGTCTTGCCATCAGCCTTCAGCGCAATCGCCTTGTCGCGCGCCAGGCGCGCGATGGACGAGTTGAAGGCGCCGCAAAGGCCACGCTCGGCCGTGCAGACCAGCAGCAGATGCACCTTGTCAGCACCCGTTCCCGCCAGAAGACGTGGCGCGCCATCGCCCTTCACGCCGCTGGCAAGATTGGCCAGCACAGAATCCATGCGCTGGGCATAGGGGCGCGCGGCTTCCGCCGCCATCTGGGCGCGGCGCAGCTTTGCCGCCGCAACCATCTGCATGGCCTTGGTGATCTTCTGCGTCGCTTTCACCGAGGTGATGCGATTCCGGAGGTCCTTCAGAGACGGCATTCGCTTGGCCCTTTCAGCGTGTCAGCAGGCAGCTTCCCAGCAACCTGGCCTCAGGCGAACGAGCTGGCGAAACCGTCGACAACGCTCTTCAGCGTCGCGCCGTCAGCATCCGACAGGTCCTTGGACTTGCCGATCGAGTCGAGCAGCTTGGCGTGCTTGGAGCGCAGCAGCGACAAGAGGCCATCTTCAAAGGCGCGAACCTTGCTGACGGGCAGCTTGTCGAGATAGCCGTTCACGCCTGCGTAAATCACGCAGCACTGCTCTTCCATCTTCAGCGGCTGGAACTGACCCTGCTTGAGCAGCTCGGTCAGACGCGCGCCACGGTTCAGCAAACGCTGGGTGACGGCATCCAGATCGGAGCCAAACTGGGCAAAGGCCGCCATTTCGCGATACTGGGCAAGCTCGCCCTTGATCTTGCCGGCAACCTTCTTGGTGGCCTTGGTCTGCGCGGCCGAGCCGACGCGCGACACGGACAGACCAACGTTCACCGCCGGGCGAATGCCCTGATAGAACAGATCGGTTTCCAGGAAGATCTGGCCATCCGTGATCGAGATCACGTTGGTCGGGATATAGGCCGACACGTCGTTGGCCTGGGTCTCGATGACCGGCAGCGCCGTCAGTGAACCATTGCCGGCCGCATCGCCCATCTTGGCGGCGCGCTCGAGCAGACGGGAGTGGAGATAGAACACATCGCCGGGATAAGCCTCGCGGCCCGGCGGGCGGCGCAGCAGCAGCGACATCTGGCGATAGGCCACGGCCTGCTTCGACAAATCATCATAGATGATGACGGCATGCATGCCATTGTCGCGGAAATATTCGCCCATGGCACAACCCGCGAACGGGGCCAGAAACTGCATCGGGGCCGGATCGGACGCGGTGGCGGCGACGACGATGGAATAATCCAGCGCGCCACGCTCTTCGAGCACCTTGACGAACTGGGCAACCGTCGAGCGCTTCTGGCCGATGGCGACATAGACGCAATAGAGCTTCTGGCTCTCGTCCGTGCCTTCATTGGCGGGCTTCTGGTTGAGAATCGTGTCGAGCGCGACAGCGGTCTTGCCGGTCTGGCGATCACCGATGATCAGCTCGCGCTGGCCACGGCCGATCGGGATCAGCGCATCGATCGCCTTCAGGCCTGTCGCCATCGGCTCATGCACCGACTTGCGGGGGATGATGCCGGGCGCTTTCACGTCGACGCGCGAGCGCAGCTTGGCCTTGAGCGGACCCTTGCCGTCAATCGGGTTGCCGAGCGCATCGACCACGCGGCCGAGCAGCTCCTTGCCAACCGGAACGTCCACGATGGAGCCGGTGCGCTTGACGGTCTGGCCTTCCTTGATCTCGCGGTCGGAACCGAAGAGCACGACGCCGACATTGTCGGTCTCGAGGTTCAGGGCCATGCCGCGCACGCCTGATTCGAACTCGACCATCTCGCCAGCCTGGACCTTGTCCAGCCCGTAGACGCGGGCGATGCCGTCACCGACAGACAGAACCTGACCGACCTCGGTCACCGAGGCCTCCGACCCAAAATTCTTGATCTGGGTTTTCAGGATTGCGGAAATTTCAGCGGCGCGGATATCCATCAGCCGACCTCTTTCATGGCATTGCGAATTGAGTTGAGTTTGGTTCTGAGCGAAGAATCGACCATGCGAGAGCCCATCTTGACGATGAGGCCGCCGATGATCGCCGGGTCGAGCTTGACCTCGACTGACACGTCCTTGCCGGCAGCGCCCTTCAGCGCGGCGCGGATGTCTTCCAGCTGGCGGGCGGTCGGCTGCTCGGCGAGCGTCACTTCTGCAGCCACGATGCCTTTCGACTCCGCAACCATGCCGCGATAAGCGCTGATCATGCCCGGAAGGGCGAAGAGGCGGCGCTTGGATGCAACCAGCTTGATGAAATTGGCAGCCAGACCCTTGATTCCGGCCCTGGAAAGCAGGGCAGAGATGGCTGAAACCTGCTCATCGGCGGTGAACACCGGGCTGGAGATCAGCCGCTGCAGATCAGCGCTGCCCTGGATCATCTGGCTGAAACTGTTGAGGTTGCTTTCCACGCTGTCGATGGCCTTGGCCTCGCCAGCCAGCTCGAACAGCGCAACGGCGTAGCGCCCGGAAACTCCGGACATTACCGTCTGGCCTTGCGAATCGCCTTGAGCCACGCGTGTCTCTCTCTCAAAGGATCGGCGCCCGCAGCCTGCAAGGCAGGCGGAGCGCAACATCCTGACGCTGCGAAAACGTGGCAAACCGAGGCAGCGGCGAAGACCGCGCCCGTATGCCAGCGGCGGTGACCTAGCATGCGTTCATAGGCAGGCGCAACCCGATGAAGCGATGGTTCTTTCGTGGCAGGCGATCGATCGTGCTCTGCCAGCGTCAGCTTGCGCCAAAGACGGCGAAATGACCCAGGCAAAGCTTGCTAGAGGAAGCTCTGCGGATCGATGTCGACAGCCACCCTCACCGAGCCACGCGCCTTCGGGCCGCGTTTCAGCCAGGCACGCAAATAGCCCTGCAGATCATCCTCACGGCCTGTGCGCACGATCAGCCGGATGCGATGGCGCCCGCGCAGCACGGCAATGGGCGCTTCTGCTGGTCCCAGCACCATGATGCCATCGGGTACATCCGCGACACGTGCCAGCGCACGGGCATGGGTTTCGGCTTCGCCTTGATTGTTGGCCGAGACGATCAGCCCTGCCAGACGGCCAAAGGGCGGCAGGCTGGCTGCCTCGCGCGCCGCGATTTCGGCGGTATAGAAAGCCTCGACATCTCCGCTCAGCAACGCTTTCAGCACGGGATGACCCGGATCATGGCTCTGGATCAGGGCGCGACCTGGCCTGTCGCCGCGACCGGCCCGGCCGGTCACCTGACGCAAGACCTGAAACGTGCGCTCGGCGGCGCGCGGATCACCCGAGGTCAGGCCGAGGTCGGCATCAATCACGCCCACCAGCGTCATGCCGGGAAAATTGTGACCCTTGGCCACCAGCTGCGTGCCGATGACAATGTCGAATGTGCCGTTGGCGACCTCCATCAGCTCCTGCTTGAGGCGTTCGGTGCCGCCCGGAAAATCGCTGGAGAGCACGATGCTGCGCGCATCGGGAAACAGCGTCGCCACCTCTTCGGCCAGCCGCTCCACGCCGGGGCCGCAGGCTGTCAACGTGTCTTCCTTGCCGCAAGCGACGCAGATCGTGGGCCTGCGCTCGATATGTCCGCAATGATGGCAGACCAGCGCGCGGCGAAACCGGTGATCCACCAGCCAGGCGGTGCAATTGGGGCACTGGAAGCGGTGGCCACAGGCGTTGCACAGGGTCAGCGGCGCATAGCCGCGCCGGTTGAGGAACAGCAGCGACTGTTCGCCTGCTGCCAGATTGATCCGCACCTCGCGTTCCAGCGCGGGCGAAATCCAGCGCCCGCGCGGAGGGCCGTTCTGCCGCATGTCGACAGCGGCCAGCTCCGGCAGGACGCGCCCGCCAAAGCGCTCGGGCAGCAGCAGATGGCGATAGCGCCCGCGTTGCGCATTGACGCGTGATTCGATGGAGGGTGTGGCCGAGGCCAGCACCACCGGCACAGCTTCGATGCGCCCACGCACCACCGCCATGTCACGCGCGTGATAGGCGACCCCGTCTTCCTGCTTATAGGCGGCCTCGTGCTCCTCATCGACGATGATGAGTCCAAGGTCCCGATAGGGCAGGAACAGCGCCGAGCGGGCACCTGCCACCACCAGCGCCTCGCCGGATGCAATCGCCGCCAGAAGCCGCTCGCGTTTGCGCCCTGTCACACCGGAATGCCAGAGGCCCGGTTGCACGCCGAAGCGCGCCTCGAACCGGTCGATGAATTGCGCCGTCAGCGCGATTTCCGGCATCAGGATCAGACTTTGCCGCCCCTGAGCGATGGCGCTGGCAACCGCTTCGAAATAGACCTCGGTCTTGCCAGACCCCGTCACGCCCTCAAGCAGCGCCACAGCAAAGCTGCGGGCTTCGACCATCGCCCGCAAGGCAACAGCTGCCTGTTCCTGTTCAGCCGACAGGGCGGGCACGGCATGGGCGGGATCGGGACTGGCCGCAACAACGTCGCCCGGCAGCGCTTGGGTCTCGAAGGTGCCTGCATCCACCAGCGCATCGATGACGGCGGTGCTCACGCTCGCCAGGTCGGCCAGTGCCGACTTGGCAAACAGCATGCCACCATCGGCAGCCTGAATGGCGCGATGGCGCGCGGGCGTCATCCGCTCCGGCGGTGGGCCTGCAAGCCTGACGCCCATGCGCACGCGCTCAGGTCCATTGTCGGAAGGCGGGCGCAAGGCCAGCGCCAGCACCGAGCCTCTGGCAGCGAGCGTGTACCATGCCACCCAATCGACCAGCTTCATCAGCCGGGAGGACAAGGGCGCCATCTCGACGCGGGCTGCCACCTTCTTGAGGTTGCCGCCACTGCTGGAGCCAGCTGCCCAGACCACGCCAACGGTCTCGCGCGGCCCCAGCGGCACCCGCACGACATCGCCAGGGGCAAGCATGAGGCCGGGCGGCACCGCATAGCTGTAGGGCTGGTCAAGCGCGAGCGGGATCAGCACATCCACGGTGCTGGCTGGCGGGTCCGCGCCCTGGGTCGCTGTCTGGCTCATGGCTGCCTGTCTAGCACCGATTCGGAGCAAGCCGGTCGCCAACGAGGTTTCATTAAGGGCTGCCAGCTAGAATTTCGGCCTTCAAAGACCGGCTTGTCCAGGAAGGCCCTCGATGTCCGCAACCGATGCCGTCCGCCAGCGCTGGCTGAACCATCTGGCCCACGAGCGCCGTCTCTCGCCCAGGACGCTGGAAGCCTATGGCCGCGATCTTGACCAGTTTCTCGATTTTTTGCGCGCCTATCAGGGCGCGGAGGCCAGTCTCTCCAGCCTCTCGGCCCTGAAACCGCGTGACATCCGTGCCTTTCTGGGGGAGCGCCGCCGCGAGGGCGCTGTCAGCCGCACGCTGATGCGGCAGCTCGCCTCGCTGCGCTCCTTCTCGCGCTTTGGTGAGCGTGAGGGTGATTTCACAGGCGCGGCCTTTGCTGCCACACGCGGGCCGAAGGTCGGCAAAACCCTGCCGAGACCGCTCAGCGTGGCGGGCGCCAGAGCTGTTTCGCATACCGATGCCCGCATCGGCGATGAGCGCCCGCCCTGGGTGCTGGCGCGCGATGCTGCTGTTCTGACGCTGCTTTATGGCTGCGGGTTGCGCATCTCGGAAGCGCTGGCTTTGACGCGCGCGCAGGCCCCGATGGCCGCAGGCGATGTACTCACCATCACAGGCAAGGGCGGGCGCATGCGGCAAGCTCCGGTCTTGCCCGTCACGGTCGAGGCCATCCAGCGCTATATTGCGATCTGCCCGTGGCATCTGGCGCCTGAAGGCCCGCTGTTCCTCGGTGCCAAGGGCGGCGCGCTGTCGCCGCGCATCATCCAGCTGGTGATGGAGAACCTGCGCGGCAGTCTCGGCCTGCCCGAGGACGCAACACCGCACAGCCTGCGCCATTCCTTTGCGACGCATCTGTTGGGCCGGGGCGGCGACCTGCGCGCCATTCAGGAGTTGCTGGGTCATGCCTCGCTCTCGACCACGCAGATCTACACCAGAATCGATTCGGCACGGCTGATGGCAGCCTATGCAGCGGCTCACCCAAGAGCCTGATTCCTGCAGGCATCTTGCAAAATGGTGCAAATATCGCTGTTTTGACGTCGATCTGGCATCAGAATCGCCATTTTCGTAACGAAGTGGAAAAACTTTACGGTCAGTCTCCAATGCAAGTTGAAGCCTTTGCCGAAAGCCTGCCATGCCTGAATCATTGCCAAACCCGACACATCAGCCGGTGAGAATCCTTGTCGCGGATGATTCCCGCACCATCCGGATGGCACTCTCGGGCATGCTGGCCGCTTGTGGTTCGTTCGAGTTGATCGAGGCAGCCAACGGTCACGAAACACTGGCGGCCTTGCGCACTGGCGCTTGCGATGTCGCCTTCATCGATGTGCAGATGCCCGATCTCAGTGGCCCGGAAGCGCTGGCCTGGGCGCAGCAGGAAGGCCACCGTCCCTTCCTCATCATGATGTCGGGCCTTGTGATGCCGCAGTTGCTGGAGATCGCCTCCAGGCTCGGTGCCTATGAGTTCCTCAAGAAGCCGTTCGCACCGGAAGACATTGCGGCCATCATGGCGACGCTGGCTCGCGTGCGCAGCGTCAGCCGGGCCCTGCTTGTCGAGGACTCGCATGTCACACGCCAGATCATCGGCAAGATGCTGGCAGCAACACGCTTCAGTCTCGCCGTCGACACTGTCGAGGACGGGGCCCATGCCCTGAAAGCGCAGAAGCTGCAGCCCTATGACGTGGCCATCATCGATGTGAACCTGAACGGTGCCAGCGGCTTCGAAGTGGCTTGCCAGTTGCAGACACTGGGTTCACAAACCAAGGCGATCATGATGTCAGCCGATGGCAGCTCGGCACTGGCAGGAGCGGCGCAGCAGTTCGGCGCCATCTCGTTCCTGCGCAAGCCCTTCTTCCCGCGCGATCTCGATCTTGCCTTGCACAAGGCCTTCGGGCTGCGTGTTCCGGACTTGCTGGCCGGCTCAGCAGAACCCAAGGCAAAGCTCGCGTCCTGATCGCTCGGGAGAGACCTGGACACAGGCAAATGGCACAAAAACAGCCTTTGCATTAACGATACGGCAACCTTGAACACGTTAACGTCGTTCGAGGTCATTCTGGCCTCCGCCGAGAGCCTTTGTTCAAATGCAGGACGCCATAGCACCCGTTGCCCCCGTTGAAGCGCCTGTGCGCGTGCTGCTGGCTGATCCTGACAAGGATGTGCGCGCCATGCTGGCCGAGGGCCTGCGCTCCAGCGGCCATGCCTTCACCATTGCGGAAGCCGCCACCGGCGCCGAAGCACTGACGGTGCTGCGCTCGGGCAAGGTCGAGATGGTGTTCATCGATGTCCAGATGAGCAACATGTCGGGCATCGATGCAGTTCGTGAGGCGCGCCGCGAAGGCCAGAAGCCATTTCTGATCCTGACCGCAGGGATGGTGCTGCCAAACTGGGCCGTCGTCTCGACCGAGCTCTTCGCCTATGAGTTCCTGAAGAAGCCGATCGCCAACGAAGATATCGCCAACGCGCTGCGCGCCCACATGCGCATGCGCCGGCCCACACGTTTCCTCATTGCCGATTCTTCGCCGCACGCACGCGCGGTGGTCCGCAAGATCATCACCGCCAGCCGTTTCGCCACAGAAATCGACGAGACTGACAATGGGGCGCACGCCCTCAAGATGGCCCGCCTCAAGACCTATGATGTCGCGCTTGTCGACATCGCGCTCGGCGGCATGAGCGCGCTGGAAGCCGCCTGCCAGCTGCAGGCGAAGACGCCTGACCTGCATCTCTCGATGATGATTTCGGGCAGCGACCCCAATCTGGCCAGCTCGCTGCGCCATTTCGGGTTGACCTCGTTCCTCAACAAGCCGTTCTTCACGCGCGACATCGAAGTGCTGCTTCACCAGGTCTACAGCCTGCGCCGCCCCTACCTGCTCAATGCAGTAACGGCCATGGACAAGAAGATGGCCTCCGCCGGCTGATCCGTTGGCCGGCGCATATGCCAGCCAACCACGTCAATCGCGCCTCAGATATGGATCGAGCGCTTCTCGACGCCCATGGCTGCTTCCTTCACGGCTTCCGACAGGGTCGGATGTGCGTGGCAGGTGCGCGCCAGATCCTCTGACGAGCCGCCAAACTCCATCAGCACCGCGACCTCATGGATCAGGTCGCCCGCGTTCGGCCCGATGATGTGGGCGCCCAGCACGCGGTCGGTCGTGGCGTCAGCCAGCACTTTCACGAAACCGTCCATGCGCTTCATCGCGCGCGCGCGGCCATTGGCGGTGAAGGGAAACTTGCCGACCTTGTAGCTGATGCCTGCGGCCTTCAACTCTTCCTCGGTTTTGCCGACGGAGGCGACTTCCGGCATCGTGTAGACCACGCCGGGGATGACGTCATAATTCACATGACCGGCCTTGCCAGCCAGCAGCTCGGCGACGGCGACGCCTTCATCCTCGGCCTTGTGGGCCAGCATCGGCCCCCGCACCACATCGCCAAGCGCATAGATGCCGGCCACATTGGTCTCGAAATGCTGGCCGATCACAATGCGCCCGCGCTCCAGCGTCACGCCTGCGGCCTCAAGGCCCAGCCCTTGCGTGTTGGCGCGGCGGCCAATCGCCACCAGCACGATGTCAGCCTCCATGGTCTTGGCCTCGCCGCCAGTGGAGGGTTCAACCGTGACATTGCAGCCCTTCTTGCCCTTGGTGACGCCGGTCACTTTCGAGCCGAGATGGAAGGTCATGCCCTGCTTTTGCAGGATGCGCTGGAACTGCTTGGCCACTTCCTCGTCCATGCCCGGCAGGATGCGGTCGAGATATTCAACGACGGTAACCTTGGCGCCGAGGCGGCCCCAGACCGAGCCCAGTTCCAGCCCGATGACGCCTGCGCCGATGATGAGCAGGTTTTCAGGGACTTTGGTCAGCTCCAGCGCGCCGGTCGAGGTAACGATGCTCTTTTCATCCGTGGTGACGCCAGGCAGTGGTGTGCTCTCGGAGCCGGTGGCGATGACGATGTTCTTCGTCTCCAGCACGGTCTTCGTGCCATCAGCCGCCGTCACCTGCACCTGTCCAGCCGCCAGAATGGTGCCGAGGCCCTTGTGGCCCTCGATCTTGTTCTTCTTCAGCAGGAATTCGACGCCCTTGACGTTGGCATCCACTGTCTCCTGCTTGTGGCCCATCATCTTCTTCAGATCGAGTGTGGGCGTGCCCACACCAATGCCGAGCGCCTCGAACCCATGGCCCGCCTCCTCGAACATCTCGGACGCATGCAGCAGCGCCTTGGACGGGATGCAGCCGATGTTGAGGCAGGTGCCGCCATAGGTCGCTTCTTTCTCGACAATGGCGACCTTCAGCCCGAGCTGCGCTGCACGAATGGCGCAGACATAGCCGCCGGGGCCGGAACCGATCACGATGAGATCATAGGACATGGGGATTCAAGCTCCTGAAATGCGAAAGTTCGAAAGGGTCAGGCCAGCGCAGGCTGGCGTCGTGTGGCGAGAAAGGTGGCGAGCGCCATGGCTAAAACCATCAGCACAAGGGCTGCGCGCGGCACGCCCTGCATCGGATGAATCCAGGCCGAGAACAGCCCGATCCTGCCGCTGGCAAACTCGTTCAGCGCCGCAATCACCAGCACCGGCAGGCTCAGCGGCACCACGATGCGCAGCCGCCAGAGGCAAGCAATACCAAGCAGCAGCAGCAAGCCCGCCAGCAAAAAGGGCAGCGGGCCCGCAGCATAGCTCTGGAGGAAATACAGCGCATGGATGGAGTCCCACGCGACAAAGACATTTTGCGTGATGCCCGCCCAGGCGCCCACCGTCAGCAAGGCCGCCAGCAGGAAGAGCACGCCATTCAGCCGGGCTGGCCAGTCTCGCGGCTTGCGGGTGCCCGGTTCAAGCGCCATCACCTGCCTGCCCCGATTTTCGCAGCGTCGCCATCAGCGCGGGCAGCAATGCCAGAAGCCCGACAACATCGACGATCATGACCGTTCGGATTGGCGGCCCCCAATTTCCGACAAGCAGCGCCATCACGATGAAGGAAGCCATGCTGATAACGCCAGCAATGACCGCAATGGTTCGGATAGCAGGTCGGAAAATCGACCCAATCAGAAGCCCACCGAGCAGCGCGAAGAGGATGGCCCTATGGCGCAGAAGGATTTCGAGATCGGGCAAAGCGACCGAAAATCCATAAAGCGACTCCAGCCAAGTACGACCGAGAACACCCGAGACGGGCAGCAAGTTGATTATCCCTGCCACCAACAGTCCTAGTCGCACGATGCGGTCAAAAGAAAACATGTCACCCTCACAGATCGAGCACGAGCCGCGCCGGGTCTTCCAGCGCCTCTTTGACGCGCACGAGGAAGGTCACGGCTTCCTTGCCGTCGATGATGCGGTGGTCATAGCTGAGCGCCAGATACATCATCGGGCGGATGACGATCTGCCCGCCGACCACGACAGGGCGGTCCTGGATCTTGTGCATGCCCAGAATGGCCGATTGCGGCGCATTCAGGATCGGCGTCGACATCAGCGAGCCATAGACGCCGCCATTCGAGATGGTGAAGGTGCCGCCCTGCATGTCCTCGATCTTGAGGGCGCCATCGCGTGCCTTCTTGCCGAGATCGCCAAACGTCTTCTCGACACCGGCAATCGACAGCAGATCGCAATTGCGCACGACCGGCACGACGAGGCCCTTGTCGGTGCCGACGGCGACCGCGACATGGTAGTAGTTCTTGTAGACGATGTCTGTGCCGTCGATCTCGGCATTGACCGAGGGGATTTCCTTCAGCGCCTGCACGCAGGCCTTTACGAAGAAG
>JANMMX010000044.1:0-2032 GCA_031373605.1 Allobosea sp.
GTCACGATCATCGGGCGTCGACGGGAGCCGCTCGAGCGTGCGGTTGCGCTGGGCGCAGCGGCAGGTTTCGAGGTGGCCGATGTCACGGATGCCGAGGCAGTTGCTCGTGCCTTCTCTGACGCCGTGCTGATGCGTGGCCCCGTCAGTCTGCTGGTTGCCAATGCCGGTGGTGTCGAGACCGGCCTTTTTGCCAAAGCGGAGGCCGAGCAGTTCCGCCGCATGTTCGAGCTGAACGTCTTGGGCGTCGTGCATGCCGTCAAGGCCGTGCTGCCGGGAATGCAGGAAGTCGACCATGGACGCATCATTGCAATGGCATCGACAGCCGGCCTCAGGGGCTATCGCTATGTGAGCGCTTACACAGCCGCCAAGCATGCCGTCATCGGGCTGGTGCGCAGTCTGGCGCTGGAAACAGCAGGCTCCGGCATCACGGTCAACGCTGTCTGTCCCGGCTATACCCAGACCACTCTGGTCATTGACAGCGTCGCTGTCACCGCTGCCAAGGCCGGTCGCACCTCTGACGAGGTGCTGGCCGACATGCTGGCTGACAAGCCGCTCGGTCGCCTGATCCAGCCGTCAGAAGTGGCGGATACCGTGCTCTGGCTTTGCGGCAATGGCGCCTCCGCCATCACGGGCCAGGCCATCGCGGTGGCAGGCGGGGAGGTGATGTGATGGAGGACGGTCTCACACCCACGCGGTTTGATGCCGAGAGCAAGGCACTGGAAGCGCCCGGCGCCCATCATGACGAGCTGCGGCTCTGGCTTCGGCTGCTGACTTGCAGCAACCTGATCGAGAGCGAGATCCGCACAAGGCTGCGCGAACGGTTTGACGTCACACTGCCGCGCTTCGATCTGATGGCGCAGCTTGATCGGGCGCCCGGTGGCATGACGCTGTCTGAGGTCTCGCAACGCATGATGGTGACCAACGGCAATGTCACCCATGTGGTGGACAAGCTCATGGCCGCAGGCGCGATCACGCGCCGGGCCTCGGAAACGGACCGCCGCGCGCAGGTCATCAGCCTGACCGAGGCGGGGCGTGCCGAGTTTCGCGCCATGGCGGCCGAGCACGAGACCTGGCTCGCCAGGCTCTTTGGCGGGCTGACGCCAGATGAGATGCGCCAGCTGATGCAGCTTCTCGCCCGCGCCAAAGCGTCTGTTCATGCTGCAACCGACGGAGCCAGACGATGAGCCAGATAGCTGCCAGCCAGATGACATTGCCGCTGTCCGGCCACCGTCCGGCACATTTCCAGCTGGCGGTTTCGGGCAAGGTCGCGACCGTGACGCTCAACCGGCCCGAGAAGAAGAATCCGCTCACCTTCGAATCCTATGCCGAGCTTTGTGACTTCTTCCGTGCTGCTGTGAAGGACGATGCCATCAAGGCCATCATCGTGACGGGTGCGGGCGGGAACTTCTCGTCTGGCGGCGATGTCTTCGAGATCATCGGTCCGCTGGTGGCGATGGACACGGTCGATCTGCTGAAGTTCACGCGGATGACCGGCGAGCTGGTGAAGGCGATGCGCGCCTGCCCGCAGCCGGTGATCGCGGCGATTGACGGCATCTGTGCGGGCGCGGGCGCCATCATGGCGATGGCGTCCGACCTGCGGCTGGGGACAATGCGCACGAAGATTGCCTTCCTGTTCAACCGCGTGGGGCTTGCCGGGTGCGACATGGGCGCTTGCGCCATGCTGCCGCGCCTCATCGGGCAGGGGCGGGCGTCAGAACTGCTCTACACGGGGCGCAATCTCGGCGGCGAGGAGGCCGAGCGCTGGGGTTTCCTCAACCGGCTGGTCGCGCCCGACGAGCTGCTGGCTGAGGCCAGAAAACTCGCCAGCGAGATGGCTGATGGTCCCACATTCGCCAATGCCATGACCAAGCGCATGCTGCAGATGGAATGGGCCATGTCAGTGGACGAGGCCATTGAGGCCGAAGCTGTCGCGCAGGCGCTCTGCATGCAGACCGAAGATTTTGCCCGCGCCTACCGCGCTTTTGCCGCGAAGCAGAAGCCGGTTTTCGAGGGCAACTGAGCGATGCTGGAG
>JANMMX010000014.1:0-24828 GCA_031373605.1 Allobosea sp.
AGAGCACCGACGCCGATGCACGGCAAGGTCTCGACCATCAGCCACCAGCGGCGCGGCCTGTTTCGCGGCATCAACGGCACTCTCGAGGCGACGCGCTATCACTCGCTTGTCGTCGACCGCGCCACCTGCCCGACATCCCTGTCCATCGAGGCTGAAAGCAGCGACGGGCTTATCATGGCCATGTCGCACCGCGATTTGCCGGTGCATGGCGTGCAGTTCCACCCCGAGAGCATCGCGTCCGAGCATGGCGCGACCATCGTGAAGAACTTTCTCGACTTGGCAGCGGCATGGTCTAAGACAGGCCGCGCACGTCTGGCAGCTTCAGCCTGATGTGGCTTTTGGCCGGAACACGCTGATGGACGCTTTCAAACCCTATCTCGCCAAGGTCGCAACCGGCGCCTCGCTCACCCAGGACGAGGCCCGCCAGGCCTTTGACACCATCCTTTCAGGCGAAGTGACGAATGCCCAGGGCGGCGCCTTCCTGATGGCGCTGCGGGTGCGCGGCGAATCCGTTGACGAGATTGTGGGCGCTGTGTCGGCGCTGCGCTCGCGCATGGTGACGGTGGAGGCGCCCGAGCACGCCATCGACATCGTTGGCACGGGCGGCGACAATTCCGGCTCCTACAACATCTCGACGCTGGCTTCGATCATTGTAGCCGCCTGCGGTGTGCCTGTGGCCAAGCATGGCAACCGTGCCGCATCGTCCAAATCAGGCGCAGCTGATGTGCTGACAGCGCTTGGCGTCAAGGTCGGGCTTGAGCCTGCCATCATTGAATCCTGCATCAGGGATGCCGGTGTCGGCTTCATGTTTGCGCCAGCGCACCACGCTTCGATGCGCCATGTCGGCCCGGTGCGCACCGAAATCGGCACGCGCACGATCTTCAACATGATCGGGCCGCTTTCCAATCCGGCTGGTGTTAAGAGGCAGTTGCTTGGCGTGTTTTCCGACAGCTGGCTCGAGCCGCTGGTGGAGGTGCTGCAATCGCTCGGCTCGACCCATGTCTGGGCCGCCCACGGCTCGGACGGCTTTGATGAGGTCACCACCACGGGCCCTACCCGCATCGTGCGGCTTCAGGATGGCAAGATCGACAGCTTCAGCATCTCACCTCAGGATGTTGGTCTCGCCTGCGTCAGTGTCGAGGCCTTGCGTGGCGGCGAACCTGCGGCCAATGCGCAAGCGCTGCTCGCGGTGCTGGACGGCGACAAGACAGCTTATCGCGACGTGGCCTGCTTCAATGCTGCCGCCTCGCTGGTCGTCGCGGGCAAGACGAGTGACCTGCGCGAAGCGCTGGGGCTGACCGAAAAAGCCATCGACAACGGCAGGGCGAAGGCGACTTTGGCCGCGCTCGTTGCGACCTCGAACGCCTGACATGGTCGATATTCTCGCCCGCATCGAGGCTTACAAGCGCGACGAAATCGCGGCGGCAAAGCTTGTCGTTTCGCCCGTCGAGATCGAGCATCGCGCTCTGGCTGCCCCTGCTCCGCGCAACTTCATCGGCGCGATTGAAGCAAGACTTGTGGCTGGCAAACCCGCGCTGATCGCCGAAATCAAGAAGGCGAGCCCGTCCAAGGGCCTGATCCGCGCCGATTTTGATCCGGCCTCGCTGGCGCGCGCCTATGCCGATGGCGGCGCAGCGTGTCTTTCGGTCCTGACCGATACGCCATCGTTTCAAGGGCAGCCCGCCTATCTCGACGAGGCCCGGCAGGCGAGCGGGCTAGCGGCACTGCGCAAGGATTTCATGTTCGAGCCCTATCAGGTGTTCGAAGCCCGCGCCTGGGGTGCCGACGCCATCCTCATCATCATGGCGTCCGTCGATGACGCGACCGCGCGCGACCTGCGCCAGACGGCCGAAGGTCTTGGCATGGCCGCACTCACTGAAGTGCATGACGAGGCCGAGCTTGAACGCGCCCTGAAGCTCGGGACAAGACTTGTCGGCATCAACAACCGCAACTTGCGGACGTTCGAGGTTGCGCTCACCGTCACCGAGGCGCTGGCACCGCATATCCCCGATGATCGGATCATCGTTGGCGAGAGCGGCATCTTCACCCATGATGATGTCACGCGTCTGGCGAAAGTGCACGCCAACACCGTGCTTGTCGGCGAAAGCCTGATGCGGCAGGCTGATGTTGCTTCCGCCACCCGGTTGCTGCTCGAAGGCACAGCATGAACCAACTTTCGCATCTCGACGCCAAGGGCGCGGCCCACATGGTCGATGTCGGCGACAAGGCCATGACCGCGCGCATTGCAGTCGCCGAAGGCTGCATCGTGATGGCGCGCGAGACGTTGGCCATCGTGCGCGACGGCAATGCCAAAAAAGGCGATGTGCTGGGCACAGCCCGCATTGCCGGCATCATGGCCGCCAAGCGCACGCATGAGCTGATCCCGCTCTGCCATCCGCTGCTTCTGACCAAGATCAGTGTCGATCTGACGATTGACGAGACACTGCCGGGCGTGCGCGTGCGCGCCGAGGTGAGGCTCTCCGGGCAGACCGGCGTCGAGATGGAAGCCTTGACGGCTGCCAGCGTCGCCTGCCTCACCGTCTATGACATGGTGAAGGCGGTGGATCGCGGCATGCGGATCGAGGGCATCGGCGTCGTCCACAAGTCTGGCGGCAAGTCGGGCACGTTCGACATGCCTGCAAGCGCCGGGGCCTGACCATGGCGCTGATGCCAGTCGAGGAGGCACTAGCGCGGCTGATCGCCAGCGTGCCGGCAGCGATGCCTGCAGAAACCGTCCCTCTGGCGCTCTCGCATGGTCGCATTCTGGCGGAGGATGTTTCGGCTCTTCGCACCCAGCCCCCCTTCCCGGCTTCGGCCATGGACGGTTATGCCGTGCGCGCGGCAGATCTTTCGCCCGGTGCCACGTTGCGCGTCATCGGAGAATCCGCAGCAGGCTGTCGTTTTTCAGGAGTGCTGAGCGCTGGCGAGGCCGTGCGCATTTTCACAGGCGCGCCCGTGCCCGATGGGGCCGACACGATCCTCATCCAGGAAAATGCCGACGGGGTTGGCAGCGACACGATCACAGCCAGACAGTCCGAGGCCGAAGGGCGCTTCATCCGCAAGGCGGGGCTGGACTTCCGGGCAGGCGATCGGTTGCTCCTGGCCTCAGATCACATGACGCCCGGCAGGGTGGCGCTGGCCGCCGCCATGGGCCATGGCACATTGCCTGTGCGCCGCAGGCCGCGTGTGGCCATTCTGGCCACGGGCGACGAACTGGTCGCGCCAGGCAACCCGGCTGGCCCTGACCAGATCATGGCGTCAAACAGCTTTGCGCTGGCTGGCATTGTCGCACAGGCTGGCGGTGATCCGCTCGATCTCGGCATTGCGCGCGACGACCATGCCGATCTTGCTCGCGCAATTGGCGAGGCGAAGGCGCAATCAGCCGACGCGCTGGTGACGCTGGGCGGCGCCTCGGTTGGCGACCACGATCTGGTTCAGGCCGCCTTGCTGAAGGCTGGCATGACGCCTGGTTTCTGGAAAATCGCCATGCGCCCGGGCAAACCCCTGATGCAGGGCAAGCTTGGCGACATGGTGGTGCTGGGGTTGCCGGGAAATCCCGTTTCGTCAATCGTTTGCGGACATGTCTTCGTTGTGCCGCTCGTGCGCGCGATGCTGGGTCTGGCACCCAACGCGATGCAGAACCTGACGGCTGCAAGGCTGGGCCGTGATCTGCCAGAAAATGATGAGCGGCAGGACTATCTGCGTGCGACGCTGGCGATGACCCAGGACGGACTCATGGCGACGCCGTTCCCGAAGCAGGATTCCTCAATGCTGGCGACGCTGGCCCGCGCCGATGCGCTGATCGTCCGTCCGCCGCATGCGCGCGCCGCCAAGGCAGGTGAAACCTGCCAGGTGATAAAACTTTTCTCCTGAGTAATTGCAGAACACATCGCGAACGTGTAGGTTGTTCGTGATTTGTTTCGATTCTGGCCCGGGGGCCACTGCGGGGAACCATGCTCACACGCAAACAACATGAACTGCTGCGCTTCATCCACGAGCGGTTGCGCGAGGCTGGGGTGCCGCCTTCTTTCGACGAGATGAAGGATGCGCTCGATCTGCGCTCGAAGTCGGGCATCCACCGGCTGATCATGGCGCTGGAAGAGCGCGGCTTTATCCGACGCCTGCCGAACCGGGCCCGCGCGCTGGAGGTCATCAAACTGCCGGAAACATCGGGTCTGCCGGCCGCCACCCGCAGCCGGTTTACACCGAGCGTGGTCGAAGGTGGACTTGGCAGGGCGCGCTCTGCGGCTGTGCCCGCAAATGCAGATGACAACCGCATGGTGGCGATCCCCGTCATGGGGCGGATTGCGGCAGGCACGCCGATCTCGGCCATCCAGTCGCGCAGTCACAATGTGAGCATGCCCGCCGACATGCTTGGCTCCGGTGAGCATTATGCGCTGGAAGTGCGCGGCGACTCGATGATCGAGGCCGGCATTCACGACGGCGATACAGTCGTCATCCGCAAGCAGGACACGGCCAACACGGGCGACATCATCGTGGCGCTGATCGATGATGAGGAGGCAACACTGAAGCGCCTGCGCAAGAAGGGCTCGTCCATAGCTCTGGAAGCGGCCAATCCAGCCTATGAGACGCGTGTTCTCGGGCCTGACAGGGTTAAGATTCAGGGCCGTCTGGTCAACCTGATGCGGCGTTACTGAGCAGGCTCGTCTTCTGTGTCGGGCATTGCCTGTATAGGCGCGCCCGGCCCTGAAGATGCAGACCTGGAAGGAACAGGTGCGGTTTCACGCAGAGGCGGAGGCTGGCGGCTCCAGAGACGCTGGCTCTGGGTGCTGCGCGTGCCTGTCAAAGGCCAGTCCGCCGCAGGTTCGTCTATGGCGATCCTGAGTGATGTCGCGCCGCTCTGGAGCAGGGCGTTGCGGTCCATCAGCCGGGCTTGGCATGGCCCGGTCCAGAACAGGGGTGCGATCACCAGATCAGCGCGGGCGCAATCCTCGGCAACAGCCTGGAGATTGCGCGAGAACGCGACGTTGCGCCCGTTGGCGAGGCGCACCACGCAGCCATCGCCATCGCAGGCCGCGCCGTGCCGCAAGTCAGGATCATCTGGCTTGCGACCATCGCCATCCGAGACGAGCCACTGGTTCAGGACAACGCGGCTGGGTCGACCCAGCAGCACCAGTTTGCCATCGGTGCCACGCACCAGGGCCCCCGCCCCTTCGCGGTCGATGATGATGTCGGCCCTGTCCGGGCGTGCAGCCAAGGTCAGCCCGGTCACCAGCGGCACGATGGCCAGCAGGCGCAGCGCCGTTGACCAGAGCGTGGCCCAGAGCAGCGCCAGCGCCAGCAGCAGCAATGCGCCGTGGCCAAAGGCAGGCACCACCGTGACAGACCGGTCAAAGGTCGCGACCCAGCGCGCCACCGCCAGCACCGGCACGGTTGCCCAGCCCATGATGCTCCAGGCAATGCCATCCAGCCCGAAAGGATAGGCAATGATGCCGGCCACAGCGGCTGGCATGACAACGACCGAGACAAAGGGCAGCGCCATCGCATTCCCGATCAGGCCGAAAGGATTGAAGGTCTGGAAATGAAAGGCGCCGAAGGGTGCCGTTGCGGCCGTTGCCAGCAGCGTTGTGGTGACAATGCCGGCTGCCGCCAGCCAGATGCCGCGCAGCACGCGCCCGCCCGGCGAGCGCTTCTCGACAACAAGCCGCGCATTCCAGCGTTCTGCGAAGGCGATCAGCGCGGCCACAGCACCGAACGACATCTGGAAGCTTGGCCCCAGAATCGTTTCGGGCTCGCGCAGGAGCACGATGATCGCCGAGATTGCGAGGTTGCGCATGCTGAGGGCGGGTCTGTCGACGAGAATGGCGCCCAGCATCACTAGCGTCATCACCAGCGAGCGTTCGGTTGCCACCTCCGAGCCCGAGAAGATGCAATAGGCCGTGGCACCTATCATCGCGCCGCCAGCCGCGATCTTCTTCACGGGCCAGTTCAGCGCGATGGTTTGCGACAGGGCGAGGATCGCCCGGATCAGCCAGAAGATCGTGCCCGCCGCCAGCACCATGTGCAGGCCGGAGATCGAGACGACATGGTAGATGCCGGCAGCGCGCAGGTCGTCATTTGTGGCCTCCGTGATCAGCCCGCGCTTGCCGGTGACGAGCGCTGCGGCAACTGCGCCCGCCTGCCCGCCAATCGTGTTGGCAATGCGCTCGGTCAGGGCATTGCGGGCACGATCGATGCCCACCTGCCAGCGCAGATCCCATGGCTCCGCCACCGGCGGAGGTGACAGCCTGATCTGGCCAGGAACAGAGCCGACAGCGCCGATGCCGCGGAAGAAGGCATCGCGCGCGAAATCATAGCCGCCCGGCCGTGCCGGTTCCGGCGGCGGCAGGAGACGCGCGCTGGCGCTGATATGGTCGCCAGGCTTCACGGTCTTTCCTGGCGTGGTGACGCGAATGCGGGTCGGTCGCTTATCTGCCGCTATGGTGTCCATACTGGTCACGATCAGGACGAGGCGAGACCCGGCGGGACGGACTTCAACAGACTCGACAAAGCCACTGACAGCCAGAATCTGCACCCGCTCCAGCACAGGCGCACGGATGTTCTCCGTGCGCCAGACAGCTGCCGAAAACCCGAGGAATGCAGCCGCCAGAGCGGCCAGAGCGCGAAAAGCGGCAAGCCGGGTGCTCAGGAAAAAGGCCATTGACGCGCAGATGGCGAAGCCCAGAAGCGGCGCCCAGAGCGCGGGCTCGCGATCGGCCATGAACCATGCCAGCACGCCCAACCCCATGCAGACCGGAATCCAGTTGAACCAGCGGCGGCGCTCTTCTTCGAGTGCCACCATTCCGGTGACGCTTTTACGCCAGTCAAACGCAGCCTTGCCCGTTGCCGGGCGGGCGCGAAGCTGGAGGCCAGGCCATGCCAAGGCACGCCCGCCTGCGCGCGCCGGGATCGGATCATCAACTCCAGAGCGCCTTTGGCTCATTGTGCTTCCCGTGCCGCGACAAGCCACCCGCAAATGGTGCTTAACCTTGCCGCGCAGGCCATGCTACAGCGGCGAAACCGCTGCTGTCAGCGCTGATTTTCTTCTCCCAGAGCGTTTGCCGCAAGGCTCCTCTGCCTCGCCCGGAGCCCTTTGCTGATGAGCAAGCCTGTCATCACCCGCTTTGCCCCCTCGCCCACCGGCTTTCTGCATATCGGCGGAGCGCGCACGGCGCTTTTCAACTGGCTTTATGCCAAGCGCCATGGCGGCAGGATGCTGCTGCGCATTGAGGATACCGACCGCGAGCGCTCGACAGAACCTGCCATTGCCGCCATTCTCGATGGTCTGTCGTGGCTGGGCCTGAGCTGGGATGGGGACACTGTTTTCCAGTTCTCCCGCGCCGAGCGCCATCGCGAGGTGGCGCGTGAAATGCTGGCCGCAGGCAAGGCTTATCTCTGCTTCGCGACACCCGCCGAACTGGACGAGATGCGCGCGACCGCCAAGCTCGAAGGCCGGCCCATGCGCTATGACGGGCGCTGGCGCGACCGCGACCCTGCCACAGCACCAGATGGCGTGAAGCCGGTCATCCGCCTGCGTGCCCCGCTGGAAGGCGAGACCGTGGTCGAAGATCAGGTGCAGGGCCGCGTCACCTGGCAAAACAAGGATCTCGACGATCTCGTGCTGCTGCGCTCGGATGGCAACCCGACCTATATGCTGGCGGTGGTGGTCGATGACCATGACATGGCGATTACCCATGTCATTCGCGGCGATGACCACCTGACCAATGCGGCACGCCAGACGCAGATCTATCAGGCGATGGGATGGGAAGTGCCCTCCATGTCGCATATCCCGCTGATCCACGGGCCGGATGGCGCCAAGCTCTCCAAGCGCCACGGCGCGCTAGGCGTCGAGGCCTATCGCAGCCTGGGTTATCTGCCTGCCGCCTTGCGCAACTATCTGGTGCGACTGGGCTGGAGCCATGGCGACCAGGAGATGTTCTCGACGCAGGAAATGATCGACGCTTTCGATCTCGGCCATATCGGCCGCTCGGCCTCGCGCTTCGATTTCCTCAAGCTGGAAAACCTGAACGGCCATTACATGCGCGAAGCCGATGATGCGGCGCTGGTTCAGGCGCTGAAGGCCATCATTCCCGAGCTTGGGCCTGCACGCGGGCTGGGCCAGACCATGTCACCCGATCTGGAAGCCAAGCTGCTGGCCGCCATGCCAGGCCTGAAAGAACGGGCCAAGACGCTGGTGGAACTGCTCGACAGCGCAAGCTACCTCTATGCCAGGCGCCCGCTTGCGCTTGAGGACAAGGCCGCCAGCCTGCTCGATGCTGCCGGGCGGGAGCGCATGGCAGCCCTGGCACCGGAACTCGCAAGCCTGCCAGACTGGAGTGCCATGGCAACCGAGGGTGCTGTTCGCAGTTTTGCCGAGGCCCAGGGGCTGAAGCTTGGCCAGGTGGCGCAGCCCCTGCGCGCCGCCGTGACCGGCAAGAGCACCTCGCCCGGCCTGTTCGATGTGCTGGAGGTGCTGGGCCGCGAGGAAGCTCTTGGCCGGCTCGCAGACTTGACCTTGGTCAAGGCGCATGAGGGAGACAAAACCCGCCTTTAGGCTGAATTGAGCCTTGGGCACAGTTGCTCTAACAAGACTGCAAAGCGCGCATGCCAGCGTTGCGCCGAAGAACATGATATGCCTATTTTATGGGCATATTTTTGCCCTTCCAGGTAGCGACAGTTGTCACAATTTAGGCGAATGATGCAGTGCAGCGAAATGCATCGGGCGTGAGTTTGCCCGACCGAGGACCGAGCATAAGGAGCGACGCGCGTGACCACCAGCCAGCTGATTATTGACGGCAAAACCATCGATATGCCGGTAAAAGAGGGCTCGATTGGCCCAAGTGTGGTCGACATCGCCAAGCTCTATGGCCAGACAGGCATGTTCACCTACGATCCGGGCTTCACGTCCACTGCGGCCTGCGAGTCACAGATCACCTACATCGATGGCGATCAGGGCGTGCTGCTTTATCGCGGCTTCCCGATCGAGCAGCTTGCCGAACACGGTGATTTTCTCGAAACCTGCTACCTGCTGCTCTACGGCGAATTGCCGACAGCCCAACAGAAGGCTGATTTTGATTATCGCGTGACCCGCCACACCATGGTGCACGAGCAGATGGCCCGTTTCTTCCAGGGTTTCCGCCGCGATGCACACCCGATGGCGGTCATGGTCGCGTCCGTCGGCGCCATGTCGGCCTTCTATCACGACTCGACCGATATCGCCGATCAGCATCAGCGCATGGTTGCCTCCATGCGCATGATTGCCAAGATGCCGACACTCGCCGCGATGGCTTATAAATACACCATCGGCCAGCCCTTCGTGTATCCGCAGAACAGCCTCGACTACACCTCGAACTTCCTGCGCATGTGCTTTGCCGTGCCGTGCGAGGACTACAAGGTGAACCCGGTGCTCTCGCGCGCGCTGGACCGGATTTTCATCCTGCATGCCGACCACGAGCAGAATGCCTCGACATCGACGGTGCGGCTGGCTGGCTCGTCGGGTGCCAACCCGTTCGCCTGCATCGCTGCTGGCGTGGCTTGTCTTTGGGGCCCGGCCCATGGCGGTGCCAATGAAGCCGCGCTCAAGATGCTGGAAGAGATTGGCACTGTTGCCAACATTCCGAAATATATCGCCAAGGCCAAGGACAAGAACGACCCATTCCGCCTGATGGGCTTCGGTCACCGCGTCTACAAGAACTATGATCCGCGCGCCAAGATCATGCAGAAGACCACGCATGAGGTTCTGGCCGAACTCGGCATCAAGGATGACCCGCTGCTCGATGTTGCGATGGAGCTGGAGCGGATTGCCCTGTCTGATCCGTATTTCATCGAGAAGAAGCTCTATCCGAACATTGATTTCTATTCCGGCATCACGCTCAAGGCGATGGGCTTTCCCACCTCGATGTTCACTGTGCTGTTTGCACTCGCGCGCACCGTCGGCTGGATCGCGCAGTGGAAAGAGATGATCGAGGACCCGTCCCAGCGCATCGGTCGCCCGCGCCAGCTCTATACGGGGGCGCCCAAGCGCGACTACCAGCCGATCGGCAAGCGCAAGTAAGCGCCGGTGCCTTTCACCATTCAGAGAAGCGGCCTTCGGGCCGCTTTTTTGTTGGGCGGTCTCTTCAGGCCTTTTGCAACATCTGCAGAACGACCTGCGCCGCCACCTCGCTGGGGTTGGCCCCGACCATGCGGGCCTCAACCTCGTGAAACCCCTGCAACTGCGCCTCTCGCGCCGGGCCATCATCAATCAGGGCATCAAGCGCCCCGGTCAGCGCTTGCGGCGTGCAATCCTGCTGGATGTATTCGGCGACAAAGGAGCGGCCAAGGATCAGGTTCGGCAAAATCGCGCTGGGAACCGTAATGAGGCGGCGCGCGATTGCCGCCTCCCAGCCTGCGACCTTGTAGGCCGCGACGGTGGGAATGCCTGCCAGCGCCAGTTCCAGCGTAACCGTGCCGGACGCCGCCAGCGCGGCTCTCGCACGACGGAAGGCCGCGAGCTTCGCAGCTTCACCGGTGACCACCCTGACCTGCACCGACCACTTTGCCAATTCGACCTCGATCAGCGGGCGGACATGATCGACCGCAGGAAGCACGAAGCGCAGGCCAGGCCGCTGTGCCACCAACCTGGCGGCAGTCTTGCCGAAAACCTCCATCAATCGAGAGACTTCCGAGCGTCTGCTACCAGGCAGAATCAGGATTTCCGCACCATCATCAAGGGCGCGGGCAGCTTTCTCATCCTGCGTCTGAGGTCGCAACGCATCGAGCCGCTCGATCAGCGGATGACCGATATAGGTGCCAGAGGGACCGCTGAGCTGCTGGAGCGCCTCCGGCTCAAACGGCAGCAGGCACAGCACATGGTCAACATGGGGCGCCATGCGCCGGGCGCGCGCGGGTCGCCAAGCCCAGACGCTGGGGCAGACCCAATGCACGATGGGCACATGCGGCGAAAGCTTGCGCAGGCGTTTGGTGACACGCAGGCAAAAATCGGGGCTGTCGACAGTCAACAGCAGATCGGGTTTGAAGGCCTGCGCAGCCTGCGCCGTTTCGCTGATGCGCCTCAGCAGCAGCCGCAAGCGCCCGACAACGGCAGCCACCCCCATCACGGCAATCTCTGATTGCGGGAAAAGACTCGTGAGACCCTGCCCGGCCAGCGCCTGCCCTCCGACACCGCCAAGCACCAGTTCGCGGCTGCCCAGCATGGGCCGCAGGCGCTCCAGCAGCCGGGCTGCAAGCTGGTCTCCGGATGGTTCCCCGGTCACGATGAACAGTCGCAGCGGCTTGTCCGGAGCCGTTGTCATGTCAGGCAAAGCCTTCGACAAAGATGCTGGCCTTGTCGGCCGCCGCACGCAAGTCCGCGCGTTCGCCGATCAGCACGGCGCTTGCCCGCAACGCAATGCCCGCCAACCCGATCTTTGCTGCAGCAGCCACGGTGTCGAGCCCGATGGCTGGCATGTCGACGCGCAAATCCTGGCTCCGCTTCGGCGCCTTTACCAGCACGCCCTCACCCGGCTTGAAGCGCAGGCGGCCTGCTTCCACAAGGTTGGCCACCCGTTCCAGCATCGCAGCCGTGCCCTCTGCCGCCTCGACCGCGACAATGCGCTCGCCTTTCACAACAACGGCCTGGCCGACATCAAAGGCGGACATGGCATCCAGAAATTCAAAGCCGGCTTCGATGGCGGGCTTCGCGACCTTTGTGTGGGCGCGCGCACCGATGGGACCAAGCGGCGCCACAAGCGCGGGGGCAATCTCGGCTGGGTTGCGCACGGTGAAGCCCTCATCCTCAAACAGGCTGACAATGCCGCGCAGCAGCCCGTCATCGCCGCCCTTGAACGATTTTGCCAACTTGGGCAGGAACCAGAGCGTTCCCCATTCGGGCTTCAGCGCCGAATAAGAAAACTCGGGACGCGGCATGGCGCCGATCATCAGGACCTCGCGCGTGCCGGTCCTTCGCAGATCCTTCAGAAGACTCGACAGCTGGCCAAACTTGTAGAATTTCAGCGGCAGACCGGGAAAATCTCCTTCGCTGCAGGCGCCTGCCAGCGCTGCGATCTGCACTTCATGCCCATTGGCGCGTGCCGCATCTGCAACCAGCCGGGGAAACACGCCCGACCCGGCAATAATAGCGAGCTTCATCGCGCGCTCACCGCTCCGGCTGGATGGGGTCGTTCGGCGTGCAGATCGAGCGCTCACCCCCGGCACGAATGAAATCCAGCATGTCATGGATCAGCGGATGCTGGGCAAACTCGGCCGCCACATCCTCAACGCGCTCAGCCAAGGTGCCTTCATCGGCGAACAGAAGGCGGTAGGCACGGCGCAACTCGTGGATATGCTCCCGCGTGAAGCCCCGGCGCTTGAGGCCAACGAGGTTCAGACCACCAAGATGCCCCGGATTCCCACGCACCATGCCATAGGGAATGACGTCGTTCATCACGCCCGAGCCGCCACCAATGAAGGCGTGCTCGGCCACGCGCACGAACTGGTGGATGCCGGCGCCGCCGCCGATGATGACATAGTCACCAATGCGGGCATGGCCAGCAAGCATCACGTTGTTGGAGAAAATCACGTGATTGCCGACATGCGCATCATGCGCCACATGAGAATTGGCAAGGAATGTGCTGTGATTGCCAACTGTTGTGCTGAGTCCACCACCCTCCGTGCCCGGATTCATGGTCACGCCTTCACGGATCATGCAATCGGTGCCGATCGTCAGTGTCGAGGCCTCGCCGTGATATTTCAGATCTTGCGGCGGATGGCCGATGGACGCGAATGGATAGATCTTCGTGCGTGCACCAATGGTCGTGCGCCCGGCCACGGCGACATGGCTGATAAGCTCGACGCCATCCCCCAGCACGACATCGGGGCCAATGGCGCAGAAAGGGCCGACGACCACATCGGCGCCAAGCTTGGCTGCCGGGTCGATCACGGACATCGGGTGAATTTTTGCCGTCATGATTGTTCCTGACTGGTCCTTGCGGAACGTCCTGCCTCCCGACGGGACCTTGCAGTCCCTCGCGCAGCAAAGAAGATGGATAGGCTCAGATCACCATGGCGGACAGGTCGGCCTCGGCCACCAGCACACCATCAACCCGCGCCTCACCACGGAAGAACCAGAGATTGCGCTTGTGTGCTGTCTTGGTCATGTGGAAACGAAGCTGATCGCCCGGAATGACCGGCTTGCGGAACTTGGCATTGTCGATGGTGGTAAACAGCACCTGGCGAACGGCAATGTCCTGATTCTCGCGCGAGCACACCACCAGCACCCCAGCAGTCTGCGCCATGGCCTCGATCATCAGCACGCCTGGAAAGAGCGGACGGCCAGGAAAATGGCCCATGAACTGAGGCTCGTTCATCGTGACATTCTTGATGCCGATGCCTGACTGATCGCCATTCATCTCGATGACGCGGTCCACCAGCAAAAACGGGTAGCGATGCGGAATGCACGCCATGATCCGCTGGATGTCGGCAACGCCAACCGAACTTGCCGGTGCATCCGTCATGCTTTTCGTCCCTTCATGATGTTCGGTCGCAAAAATTGTCGCAAGAATTGTCGCAAGACATGCGCCCGTCAGCCCGTGCTGCCGTCAGTCCCGTAAGCGGGCTTCTTGCCGCGCCGGGCCACAGCCGATTTCAGGAAAGCGATTTCCCGCGCCCATTGCAAGGCCGGTTGTGCCGGCGAGCCGCCATAGCGTGCACCACGCGGCACATCACCCGCCACACCGCTTTGCGCCGCGATCTGCGCGCCCATGCCAACGGTGAGATGGCCAGCAAGCCCCACCTGCCCGCCGAGCACGGCGAAATCTTCCAGCGTGGTCGATCCGGCGATGCCGACCTGCGAAACGATGACGCAATGGCGCCCGATCACGACGTTGTGGCCAATCTGAACCAGATTGTCGATCTTGGTGCCTTCGCCGATCACGGTGTCGCGGCTGGCGCCCCGGTCAATCGTCGTGTTGGCACCGATCTCGACATCATCCTGAATGATGACGCGACCGATCTGCGGCACCTTCATGTGGCCGCGCGGACTCATGGCAAAACCGAACCCGTCCTGCCCGATACGGACGCCGGGATGGATGATGACGCGGTTGCCGATCAGCGCGCATTGCAGCGTGGTGCCTGGTCCGATGCTGCAGTCGCGCCCAAGCCGAACGTTGGGGCCAATGACGGCATTGGCTCCAATGATGCTGCCGGACCCGATCTCCGCCAGCGGACCAATGACGGCGCCAGGGTCAACGGTGACATTGGCTTCCAGCTTCGCAGTGGCGTGCACAAACGCACCGGGCGAAACACCAGTCGCGTCAAAGCTGGAAACAGGGCGAGCGGCCTGCGGGAAGAACGCCGCGAGAAGCTTGGCAAAGGCATGGTAAGGCGCAGGCGAATTGAGCGTGATGGTGCCAGGAGGCACGCGCGCAGCGAAGCGTGGCCCGACAAGGCAAGCCGCAGCCCTGGTGGCAGCAAGCGCGTCACCGTATTTGGGATTATCCATATAGACCAGATCGTTAGGGCCTGCTTCCTCAAGCGCGGCAAGTCCCGTGATCGGCAGAGATGCGTCTGCGCCCTCTGGCAAGGCCAGCCCCAGAAGCGAAACGATCTCTCCGAGTGTCGGAGAGATCGCGCGCGAAAAGAAAACAGGATCAGCCATGATGTGAAGCGAAAGGGACGGGCAATGCCGTCCCGTTCATCAGAACCGGGCGCCGCCAGAGAAGCGGAAAGCCTGCAAGCGGTCCCCGCCAATGCCGTTCACGCCCTTGTCCTTGGACAAGGCGAACGCATAGTCGAAGCGGATCGGACCCAGTGGCGACTGCCAGAGCAAGCTGGCGCCGACCGACGAGCGGATCACGTTGCGGTCACGAACAGTGACGCACTCGCTTTGACGCGTCGCGGTGTAGGAACAGCCCGCTGCAGTAAGCCCGTCAATCGTGCCGTTCCCGTTCAGGTCGAACACGGTCTTGCCGCGGTAGCCGAACAGCGTGCCGGCATCGGCAAAGACGGCGCCCTTGATTCCGACTTCACGTGGCAAACCCGGAATCGGGAACTGAACTTCGACCGAGCCGCCGAAATAGGTCGAGCCGCCCAGCGCGTTCGAGCGCGGATCATTGTTCAGATCGCGTGGACCAAGGCCGGACGAGGCGAAACCACGGACCAGATTGGGGCCGAGGAAGAAGTGATCGACGAGGCGCAGATTGCCACCGAAGCCGGAAACGTGACCGCCCTGAACCCGGAAGATGCCAACAACATCATCCATCAATTCACGATAATAGCGCGCGTCACCCGTCAAGCGGGCAAACTTCGAGTCACCACCAAGACCGGCGATGTCCCCCTTCAGTTCGGCGGCGAAACCGTTCTTCGGGTTCTGGACATTGTCGAGCGAATTGTAAGCGAGCGTGAGACCAACCAGCGAGGTCAGCGTACGACCACGCGCTTCCTTCACGGCAACCGAGGCTTCGCCATTGGTCAGGCAGTTAAGTGATGAATCAGCCGGGCCGCCGACAACACCCGTGAACGGATTTCTGAATGAGGCGGTGCCCGGCGTGATTCCGTCGATCGGATTGCTGCAATCATTGTGCGGATTGCTGATCGTGTTCGGGATCTTGATTTCGGTTGTGTAGAGCGAATAGCGCGGCGTGATCGCGAATTCTTCCGTGATCGGCAAGGTCACGCGCAGCTGGCCACCCGTCGTGCGCGAGGTGTAGCGCGCCGAGTTCGTGTTGTCGCTGAACTTCGAGAACAGATCAAAGCCAGCCGCCATGCGGCGATCCATGAAGTAAGGTTCGGTGAACGAGAAATCGACGCCCTTTGACCGTTGACCTGTTGTTGCAGCGATTCGAACAAACTGGCCGCGACCGAGGAAATTGCTTTCCGACAGAGAGACTTCGCCGATGACGCCGTCCGAGGTCGAATAACCGCCAGCAATCGAGAACGACCCTGTGGCCTTGTCCTCGACATCAACGTTGACGATCACGCGGTCGGGCGCGCTGCCCGGCTCGTTGGTGATGCGAACCTTGGCGAAATAACCCAGATTGTTGAGGCGGCGCTCGGCACGGTCCACGAAAACCTTGTTGTAGGCATCGCCCTCGCCCATATCGAGCTCGCGACGCACCACATAGTCACGCGTGCGGTTGTTGCCGCGCACATTGATGCGCTCGACATAGACGCGAGGGCCTTCCTCGACCACATAAACCAGCCCGATGGTCTGCCCGGCAGCGTTGCGCTCACCACGCGGGCGAACCTGCGCAAAGGCGTAGCCACGACGTGTCACCTCTGTGGTCATGGCAACCAGCGACTTCTCGACCGCCTCGGCGTTGTAGGTGTCACCCGCCGACGTTGTCGCAAGACGCTGAAGCGTGCTTGCATCGACATCACGCAGCGAAGACTCGACCCGCACGTCATTCAGGCGGTACTGGCCGCCTTCGGAGACAGCGATGTCAATGATGTAACCGCCACGCCCTTCGTCGAACCGGGTGTTGGTCGAAAGCACCTGGAAATCGGCATAGCCATTCTTCAGATAGAAGCGGCGAACGAGTTCCAGATCGAGCGTGATCTTGTCCGGGTCATACACGTCCGATGTCTTGATCCAGCTCAGGAAGTTGGACTCGGTCGTCTGCATGAGCCCCTTGAGGCGATAATTCGAATAGGTGCTGTTGCCGGAGAAATTGATCTCCAGAACGCCAGTCTTTCCGCTCTCGACAACCGTGAACACCACGTCCGAGCGACCGTTCGGCAGCGGGGCAATGCGTCCGCTGACCGAGGACAGGCCATAGCCTGCGCGCTTGTAGATTTCGCGGATACGCTGGGCATCTGCGTTGATGACGTCCTGGCTCATCGGTCCACGGGCCTTGGACTGGACTTCACCGATCAGGACTTCGCTCTTGAGACGGCGGTTGCCTTCGAATGCGACGCGATTGATCGAATCGTTCTCGACCACAGCAACGACAGTCTGGCTGCCACGGCGCGAGACGCGCACGTTGGAAAACAGGCCGGTGTTCATCAAAGCTGCACGCACCTGCTCGGGCGAGCCGCCACCGGAGGCCGCGACGTAGGAACGCACCGTTTCGGCATCAACGCGGCGATTGCCCTGCACGACAACTGCCTGCGCCAAGGCAGCGCCTGCACCCATGACGAGAAACAGAGCCGAAAGGCTGACTGATCGAGAGAAGCGGGCCGCGCCGCGGCGGCTCGTAAGTTTCGACATCATCCGGTCGCCTGTTCCGTTTCTGGGTCCTGCAACAAGAGTGATTGCCTTCTGACAACCGCCCTGCGCAATCCTAAATTCCGAATTGCTTCTACAAAGTTTCAGGCGCTCTGCAAACGCTGAAATCCTCTGATCGACATTTTGGCACCGCAACGTTGCCGTCAGGTCACGCCCGAAGGCGCTGGACGCTCACAGCAATCCGCGCAAATGCACCAGATCGTTCCATGTCACAAAGACCATTAACATCAAAACAAGCGCCATTCCAAAACGCGCGCCCATTTCCTGGGCTTTTTCACTCAGTGGACGACCGCGCAGCGCCTCGATTCCGTAGAATACGAGATGCCCGCCATCCAGCATCGGAATGGGGAACAGATTGATGAGCCCGATGGACACTGACAGCACGGCAGCGAGGCTGATGAGCGCGGCGATTCCGCCGACCGAGGCCACCACGCCGGAGGCCTGGGCGATGCGGATCGGACCGGACAGCTGGTCAGTTGATTCTTTGCCGACGATCAATTTGCCGAGATAGTCGAACGTGCGCTCGACCACGAACCAGGTTTCCGCGAACCCGGAGGCCAGGGCCTCAGGGAAACTGTAGGTTTCAACCTTCCAGTCCCCCGCATTGCGCGAGGCCTGGATACCGATCATGCCGACCCGCTGCTTGCCCAGAACAGACGAGACTTCGCGCAGGTCCGGCGTCACTTCCAGCACGGCGGCCCGGCCGTCACGATCCACAGCCACAGACAGGCGTTCGCCGGGTCGCGTCGAGATGACGCGCTGCATCTCACTGAAACTCTTGATTTTTCTGTCGCCAATCGCGGTGATGAGGTCCCCCTTCAGGAACCCAGCGCGCTCGGCAGCGCTGCCGACGACGACCTGTTCGACGCGTGGCACGAGAATGTCCTTGCCGATCAGCCAGGCCGAGCCTGTGAAGATGACAATCGCAAGGATGAAATTGGCGACCGGGCCAGCGACCACGATGGCGGAACGCTGGCCGACGGACTTGGCAGGAAAGCTCCGGGCGCGGGCCTCTGGCGACATGGCAGCCACGGCGCCATGATCTGGCGAACTGGCTGCATCGGCGTCGCCGGCAAACTTCACGTAGCCCCCCAGCGGAATGGCTGCGACGCGCCAGCGTGTGCCGTGCCTGTCGTTCCAGCCGAACAGCTCCCGGCCGAAGCCAATGGAGAAGGTCTCGACATCGACACCGCACCAGCGACCGACCAGATAGTGGCCCAGTTCGTGGATGAACACGACCAGCGTGAGCACGAAAAGGAACGGCAAGAGATAGCCACTGATGAAGCCCCAGATCGTCGTCAGACCGCCAAGAAAATCCATGAAACTGTTCCCATACTTACTGAAATCTTAATGCGGCAGGCCGTCGCTTACGTGGCAGGCTTGGCCTGATCCGGCAAGAGCGAGCGGGCCATGTTTCTCGCAACATGGTCAACAGCCAGCGCCTCGTCGAGTGAGGCTGGAGCCGCAATGCGCTCGCGTGCCAGCTTTTCGCAAACGGTTTCGACGAGCGCAGGGATGGCCATGAAGGCGATTCTGCGCGCAAGAAATGCGGCCACAGCCACTTCATTGGCTGCATTGAGAATCGCTGTCATCGCGCCGCCTGCCCGCAAGGCGTCCCATGCAAGTCGCAGTGCAGGAAAACGGATCAGGTCAGGCCGCTCGAAAGTCAGGCCGCCATGGCTGCAGAGATCAAGCTGCCGCATTTCCGGCGCCTGAAGCCGGCGGCCAAGTCCGTGGCTGAGGCAATGGGCCGCCGGGACCCGCATATCGGGCATCGCCAGACCTGCCGATACCGCGCCATCGGCAAAATGCACCATGCCATGGATGATCGATTGCGGGTGAACCACCACATCCAGCCGGTTGGCATCCAGCCCGAACAGAAAGGCGGCCTCGATCAACTCGAGACCCTTGTTCATCAAAGTGGCAGAATCGATGGTGATTTTCTGTCCCATCACCCAGTTCGGGTGCTTCAGCGCATCCTCGAGCCGGGCCTGCGCGATCTGCTCTGCCGTCCAGGTCCGGAAAGGGCCGCCGGATGCGGTAATGGTCATCTTGCTGACGCTGGCGGCATCCTGCCCACCCAAGGCCTGCAGCAGGGCATTATGCTCGGAATCGAGCGGCAGAATCGTGGTGCCGCAGGCGGCCGCATGCGCCAAGACCGCATTGCCCGCACAAACGAGGCTTTCCTTGTTGGCCAGCGCCACGGCACGACCTTGCGCAATGGCCACCCAGGTCGGCTCGAGACCGGCGACACCGGAAATGGCCGACACAGTGATATCGCAAGCCATCGCAGCCGCATCCTGCACGGCTTCACGCCCTGCGCCGCTGCCAATGCCGCTACCTGCGAGCGCTTCTGCCAGCGCCGGACCTTGCCGGGCATCCGCAACAGCTGCGAATTGCGCGCGCGTCTCGCGCGCCAGTTGCGCCAGCGCCACAACATCGCTTCCACCGACCAGCGCCACAACCTCGAACACACCTGGATTTTCAGCCATCACGGCCAGACAGGTGCGCCCGACAGAGCCTGTTGCGCCAAGAACCGAGATTCTGCGCCTGGTCATGGCTGGAGGGGGCCCATGCTCAGCGGCCGCCACCAGCCACCAGCAAGATCGCGGCAGCAAAGACAACGACAGCCCAATAGGCGTCGAGACGGTCCATGAAGCCACCGTGCCCAGGGATCATCGAGCCGGAATCCTTGATGCCGAAACGCCGCTTCAGCGCCGATTCGGCCAGATCACCGCCCTGCCCCAGCACCGATGCCGTGAGAGACAACAGCAGCACTGTGAAAAAGCCGAGTGATGCCGCCTGCCCGGCATTCTGCGCCAGCAGCCAGATGCCGAGCCCGCCGGTGGTCCCGGCCATGGCGCCACCAATGAAGCCCGACCATGTCTTCTTCGGGCTCACGGAAGGCCACAGCTTGGGCCCGCCAAACTTGCGGCCGGTGAAATACGCGGCGACATCGGTCAGCCAGACAACGGCGAAGCTCCAAAGGATCAGGTAGACGCCTATCCCCGGCACGCGCCTGAGCAGAATGACTGCCACACCAAGCCAGGCGGCATAGACGACGCCTGCGCGCAACCAGTTGCGATCAATCAGGTTCTTGCCATCGATCATTGGCATGGCAACACTGACGAAGACGGGCGTCAGCACAGCGAGCGCCACGAAACCGACCTGCGCCGCGCCGCAGGCAATCAGCACAGCTGCGGCGGCAACCCAAAGCAACGTCTGGCCGGATTGCGGCGCTGTGATGCTGTACCATTCCCGCGCGACGAGCACCGCGACCGCTGTCCAGACGATGGCGAAGAGCCACCCCCCGACATAGGTGGCGACCAATACGACAGCCGCCATGACCAAGGCAGAGATAATGCGCAGTTTCAGTTCACTGGCACCTGCTGGCTGGGTTGTTGCGTCAGCCATTCTAGCCTGCCTGCGCGGTCAGGCCGCCAAAGCGCCGGTCACGCGCCTGAAACTCTGAAATCGCGTCTTCCAGCGCAGCCTTGTCAAAATCCGGCCAGAGTGTCGGCGTGACAACAAACTCGGCATAGGCTGCCTGCCAGAGCAGGAAGTTCGAAATCCGCATTTCGCCCGAGGTGCGGATCACAAGATCGGGGTCCGGCAATCCGCCTGTATCCATGCGGGTCGAGAGAAAGTCTTCGTCGATCTGCTGGACCGTCAGCGTCCCGGCTGCGGCCTGTGCTGCTATCAGGCGGGCCACCCGCACCATCTCGTCACGCGAACCGTAGTTGAAGGCAATGACGAGCGTGAGCCGCGTGTTGCCCACTGTCAGCGCTTCCGCCTTCTCGATCAGCGCCAGGATGTCGGGTGCCAGGGCTTCGCGCCCGCCAATCATGCGGACACGCACATTGGCGGCATGCAACTCGGCCAGATCGTTCTCGACAAAGCGGCGCAGCAGACCGAGCAGGAACGAGACCTCCGCGCGAGGGCGGCGCCAGTTTTCGGTCGAGAAGCTGTAGACGGTGAGAACCTCGATGCCGAGATCGCCAGCCGCTTTCACGGTGCGGCGCAGGGCTTCGAGCCCGCGTCGATGGCCTTCATGTCGTGGAAGCCCACGTGCCTGCGCCCAGCGGCCATTGCCGTCCATGATGACGGCGACGTGACGCGGCGCTGGTGGCCCGGAATCCTGGGTGCGGAGCTGGGTGGCGGGCATTCAGGCTCCTCGCAGCAGCCGGGTCGCGAAACGAGCTTGCGCTCAGACGTGCATGATTTCCTTTTCCTTGGAAGCCAGCCCCTGATCAATATCGGAAACGTGCTGATCTGTCGTCTTTTGCACCAGCTCCGCCTGCTTCTTGGCGTCATCCTCGGTGACGTGGCTGTCCTTCTCAAGGCGCTTCAGCAGGTCCATCCCATCGCGGCGTACATGGCGCACGGAAATGCGGGCCTCTTCGGCATATTTATGCGCGACCTTGACCATTTCCTTGCGGCGCTGCTCGTTCAGCTCGGGGATACGGATGCGAAGCGTGGCACCCTCGGTTTGCGGATTGAGGCCGAGGTCGGATTCGCGAATGGCCTTCTCGACAGCCTGCACCATGCCCCGATCCCAGACCGAGACACTCAGCAGGCGCGGCTCGGGCACGCTGACCGTCGCAACCTGATTCAGCGGCATGCGCTGGCCATAAGCCTCGACCTGGATCGGATCGAGCACATTGGCGGAAGCCCGGCCCGTGCGCAGCGATGAAAGGTCATTCTTGAACGCCTGCACCGCGCCGTCCATGCGGCGCTTCACATCAGCAAGATCGAAAGTCGTCTGGGCCATGGCCGTCACAAACCTTTGGAAAAATCACGTGGGATGACCATGATCGCCGACCTTGCGAGGGTCAAGAGCATGGCCAGACAGGAAACACCCTGATCAAGGCGTCACATAGGTGGCACGGCCTTCGCCGCGCAAGACCGCAGCCAGCGCACCGGGTTCGGCAATCGAAAACACGACAATGATCAGACCGGCATCACGCGCCAGTGCAAAAGCGGCCGTATCCATCACCTTGAGGTCCTTCGTGATGGCTTCGGCATGGGTCAGCCGCTCATAGCGAGTCGCAGTCGGGTCTTTCTTGGGGTCAGCGGTGTAGACGCCGTCGACCTGTGTCGCCTTGAGCAACTGCTCACAGTTCAGCTCGGCGGCACGCAAGGCAGCGCCTGTGTCAGTCGTGAAATAGGGGTTGCCGGTGCCGCCACCAAGGATCACGACCTTGCCATGCGCAAGATGATCGAGCGCACGACGGCGGGCATAACTCTCGCAAAGCGAGGGCATGGCAACTGCGCTCATGGCGCGTGCCGGCGCGCCGGCGATCTCGATGGCGTGCTCGAGCGCCAGCGCATTCATCACCGTGCCGAGCATGCCGATGGAGTCCGCGCTTGTGCGATCAAGACCCTTGTCGAGACCCTGCACGCCGCGGAAGAAATTGCCGCCACCAACCACAATGGCGATCTCAACGCCTTCCTTGGCGGCGTGGGAAATGTCGCCGGCCAGCGCCGTCAGCGTCTTGCCATCAAGGCCAGAGCCGGCTTGCCCAGCAAGGGCTTCACCGGAAAGCTTCACCAATACGCGCTTTGGTCTCATGTCCGTGTTCTCCTGCCGTCGGGTACGCCCGGCACGCCGAATCGTCGCGACTGTATCTGCATATAAAAAAGGCCGCGACGGGCGCGGCCTTTTTTTCGTCTGATATAAGCCAGCTCAGCTCTGCGTGCCGGCAACAGCGGCCACTTCGGCAGCAAAATCAGTCTCTTCCTTCTCGATGCCCTCGCCGAGCGCAAAGCGCACAAAGCCAGTGATCTTGATGGTGCCGCCAACTTTGGCTTCGGAGTCCTTGAGTGCCTGCGAAACGGACTTGCCGCCATCATGGATATAGGCCTGCTCCAGCAGGCAATATTCCTTGGCATAGCTCTTCATGCCGCTCTCGACGATCTTCTCGAGCACATGGGCCGGCTTGCCAGCGTTCTTGTCAGCAAGAATTGCCTTTTCGCGCTCCAGCGTGGCAGGATCGACCGAAGCCAGATCCAGACCCACCGGGTTCGTGGCAGCAATGTGCATGGCGAGCTGGCGGCCAAGCGCTGTCAGCTCGTCTGTCTTGCCGTGCGACTCGATGGCGACCAACACGCCGATCTTGCCAAGGCCATCGGTGACCTGACCATGAACATACTGGCCAACCACGCCCTGCGAGACCTTGAGCGACGCAACGCGGCGCAGCGTCATGTTCTCGCCAATGGTGGCGATGGCATTCGAGATGGCTTCCGCGACCGTGGCACCGCCAGGATAGTGATGGCCGAGCACAGCCTCGACATCGCCACCCTTTTCGAGCGCGACGCGGGCAATGGTGGAGGCCAGCGACTGGAACTCGAGGTTGCGCGAGACGAAGTCAGTCTCTGAGTTCAGCTCGCTGACAACACCTTCATGACCCTGAACGATCAGCGCCACGAGACCTTCAGCCGCAATACGGCCAGCCTTCTTGGCGGCCTTCGAGAGGCCCTTCTTGCGCAGCCAGTCAATCGCTGCCTCGATGTCGCCACCGGTTTCGGTCAGCGCGTTCTTGCAGTCCATCATGCCGGCACCTGTGGTGTCGCGCAGTTCTTTCACCAGTGCGGCTGTGATCGTTGCCATGGGTCTCAGGTCCTTCGGTCTTCGGCGCTGGCGCAAGCCGCAATCGCGGGGGCAGGCAGCACACAGGGTCGCGGGGGAAACATACCAGTGACGCCGCCAATCATGAGAGACAGGCGGCGCCCCGGCAAATCTAGTCACGCATCAGGCTGCACCCGTCATACTTGCAGCCTGACGACAGGCGCCCTCAGGCGTCGTTGAGCATGCGGGCCTGAGCCACCCAGCCGTCGCGCTCGATGCGGCCGCCGAGCTTCAGCTTGGCATCGACGCTGGCGACATCGGCCGGCGTCATCGCCATCAGCTGCCAATAGTGGAACACGCCACCATCATTGAGCTTCTGCACCATTTCCGGGCCAATGCCGGTGAGCTTGGACAGATCATCTGGTGCACCGCGCGGGCTGGTCAGCAGCTCGAACGGGGCTTCCGGAACCGTCTCGGTCACGTCAACCAGCGTCGACTCGACCGGAAGCTCTTCTGCCATCGGAGCAGCCGAGGCACCCGGATCGATGCTGCCGCCACCCTGAGCACGCGAGATGCCATCAAGAGCCGCGCGGGCGATCAGGTCGCAATACAGCGCGATGGCGCGGCCCGCGTCATCATTGGCCGGCACAGGGAAGGTGATGCCATCAGGGTTGCTGTTGGAATCGATGATGGCAGCGACCGGAATGTTGAGGCGCTGGGCCTCCTGGATGGCCAGCTGCTCCTTGTTGGTGTCGATCACGAAGATCATGTCCGGCGTGCCGCCCATGTCCTTGATGCCACCAAGGGCCTTTTCGAGCTTCTCGCGCTCACGCGACAGCATCAGGCGCTCTTTCTTGGTCAGGCCGGTGACGCTGCCGCCAGCCAGCAACTCGTCGACCTTGCGCAGACGCTGGATAGAGCCTGAAATGGTCTTCCAGTTGGTGAGCATGCCGCCCAGCCAACGGCTGTTGACGTAATACTGGGCTGAACGCCTGGCCGCATCAGCGATCGAATCCTGCGCCTGGCGCTTGGTGCCGACAAAGAGCACGCGACCGCC
>JANMMX010000061.1:0-22790 GCA_031373605.1 Allobosea sp.
GCAATGTCAGGGTCGGTCATCGGCGTCAGCGGGTGGTTGCGCATGCCGGTTTCGGACAGGAGTTGCCCGTTCACGAAGAGGTGGCCATGAAACAATGTGCGACCGGTTGCCGGAAAGACCGGGCATATGACCGCGATACCGCCTAGGCTTTCCAGCAGCGCCTCGGTGACGGGCCCGATATTGCCCTCGGGCGTCGAGTCAAAGGTCGAGCAATACTTGAACAGTATCTGCCGGCAGCCCTGCGCCAGCAACCAGTCCAGCGCCTCAAGCGATTGCTTCACGGCGTCGTCTGCCGGAATGGTGCGGCTCTTCAGCGAGACCACGCCCGCCTCGCAGGCTGCATCCGCCGGTTTGGCAGGAATGCCGACAAACTGTGTCGTGGCCATCCCGCCCTTGGCCAAGGTGTTGGCCAGATCACTGGCACCGGTGAAGTCATCTGCAATGCAGCCGAGAAGCATGGGGAGGGGCTTTCAGAAGGTTTTCGGTGATCTCAGTCCAACGCACCTGGAGCGCTTGCGAGCAAGGTCTTCAGATCAGCATGGACGGATGCGATGTGAGCAACCAGCAAAGAACAGGCCCGATCTGTATCGCGGCTGCGGCACAGTTCAACAAGTTCGGCATGCTCGCGCACCGCCCGTTCCCAGGCGGATGTGCGGCTGAGTTGCAGACGTGTGTAGCGGTCGCTGGTCTGCAAAAGGCTGCTAACGATGGTCAAAGTGCGCGGCTGCGTGGCGCGGGCATAAAGCACCAGGTGAAGCCGGGCGTTCAGCTGGCCCCATTGGGCAGTGTTCGCCGTTTTGACGGCAACCACAAAGCTGTTCTGCAGGGCATCGAGTTCGGCAAAGTCCTCTGGCATCAGCCGCAGGCAAGATGAGCGCAGAAGCCGTGGCTCCAGGATCAGCCGGAGTTCGAAGACATCATCAACTTCTTGCGCCGAGAGGCCCGCCACAACCGCGCCCTTGTGCGGCTCGATGCGCACAAGCCCTTCGGCTTCAAGCTGGAACAGTGCCTCGCGCACCGGAATGCGGCTGACGCCGAACGCCGAAGCCAGCATGTCTTGCCGCAACTGCATGCCTGCAGGCTGGACACCGCTCAGAATGTCATGCCGCAGCCGTTCGACGATCGATGCTGAGAGGGTGCGATTCTTCAGGCCAGCCATTGCATATTTCTAGTCCACAGGCCGTGAGAAAGCCATTGACGCACGGATTGTATACAATCTACAAACCGATGTCATGATCGATCTTGCAAATGATGCCGGACAAGCTGGCGTGGCAGTGCGCCCTGCGCCCGCATGGGCGCGCGTCTGGATTGTCGCATCATCCGGGCTGCTGGCGGTCGAGCGTCGGTTGATCATGGCCTTCATGGCGTTGCTCTGCGTGCTGATCCTGCTCAACATCACAACGCGCTACATGGGCACGCCGATCTACTGGATCGATGAATCGGCCATCTACTCCGTGGTCTGGCTTACCTTCATCGGCGCTTCTGCCATGACGCGGCTGCGGCTCGATTTTGCTGTCATGATGCTGACCGAGAAGCTGTCACCACGCGGGCAAGTTTACGCGCGCCGAATAGCGACTTTGGGTGTTGTGGCCTTTGCCCTGCTGCTCTTGTGGATGTGCTGGCTCTGGTTCGATCCCGTTGGCATCGCGTTTGCGGGCTTCGATGCGCGCGCCTTTGCCGGCATTTCATTCAACTTCATCTACACCGAGCGTACGCAGACGCTGAGCTGGCCCAGCTGGGTGCTCTACCTCATCATCCCGATCTTTGCCTTTTCGATGCTGGTGCATGCGCTCGCAAACCTCGTGGAGGATTTTGGCCTCAGCCCGCGCTCGGCCTATGCCGGCTTTTCCTTTGCACAGGCGGATGGGATCAACTGAATGGTCACTTCGGTTGCTTTCTTTGCCATCATGCTGGTCGGTGTTCCGATTGGTATCTGTCTGTGCCTCGCAGCCGTCGTCTACATCATGGCGACCGGCAACCCGCTGCTGTTCCAGAGCTATCCCCTGCAGCTGTTCGGCGGTGTCGACAGTTATGGGCTGATCGCCATCCCGCTCTTCATACTGATCGGCGAGATCATGAATGGCGGTGGCATCACCAGGCGCATTGTTGATATGGCGATGGCCTTCGTTGGCCAGCTGCGCGGCGGTCTCGCCTATGTGAACGTGCTGGCCAACATGTTCGTGTCATCGATCCTCGGCTCGGCCACAGCCCAGGTCGCCATCATGTCGCAGATCATGGTGCCGCAAATGGAAAAAGCGGGCTATGACAAGACGTTCGCCGCAGGCCTCACGGCTTATGGCGGCATGCTGGGACCCATCATCCCGCCATCGGTGATGTTCGACGTCTACAGCGTGATTGCGCAGGTGGCGGTCAGCGACATGCTGATTGCAGGCATCGTGCCGGGCGTCATTCTCACAGTGATGTTCTGCGTGGTCATCGCGCTGATGGGCTATGTCTACAATTACCCCGTCACCGAGAAGCGCACGCTTGCCGAGCGCTGGCAGACCATCCTGCTCGCCCTCCCCACCCTGTCGATCCCGATTGTCATCATCGGCTCGATCCTTGGTGGGCTGGCCAATCCGACAGAAGCAGCAGCCGTCGGCTCGCTCGCTGCAGTGATTGTCGGCAGGTACTGGACCAGGGAATTCCATTTCCGCCAGATGCCCGAGATGCTGCTCAGGGCAGGCGTCTATTCCGCCATCGTGCTGTTTCTTGTCGCTGCGGCGGCGGTGTTCTCCTGGGTCCTGATCTACGGCAAGGTTCCCCAGGCAGCAGCGGCATGGATCCAGACGGTCGCGAAAGACCCGGTCAGCTTCATGCTGCTCACCAACCTGATCCTGCTACTCATCGGCACAGTGATTGACGGGGTCCCCGGCCTTATCATGACCGTGCCCATCCTGCTGCCGATTGCCACCGAGATTTACAACATCGATCCGCGTCATTTCGGCGTGGTGGTGGTCATCAACCTCGTGCTTGGCCTGCTCTCGCCGCCAGTGGGCCTTTGCTTCTTCGTTGCCGCGGCCATTACCGGGGCCAAACCCGGCAAGATGTTCATCGTCACGCTGCCGTTCTTTCTGATCTCATGCGTGCTGCTTGTTCTGCTGTCGATCTACCCCTGGCTCTCACTCGTCATGCTGAAGTAACCCCAACCAAAGAAGGATTGCCGACATGCATATCAATCGCCGTCAGATACTGGCCGCAGGCGCGGCCTTTTCGGTTGCCTCACCTGCCGTCCTTGTGGCGCAGGCGCGCGAAATGCGCTGTGGCATTCTCACGCCAAACGGCCACCCGTGGAATCAGGCCGCTGTTCGTGTGGGCGAGCGTCTCAAGACCGAGAGCAACGGGCGCCTGACCTTGACCGTGTTTCATGCGGGCCAGCTCGGCAACGAGCCCGCCATGATGCAGCAACTGCAATCGGGTGCGCTCGACATGGGCTGGATCATGGCCGGCGAACTCGGCACCCGTGTGCCGGCCATCGCCTCCGTCAATGCGCCCTACGTGGTCGATTCAACTGCCAAGATCGCCAAGCTGGTGCGCCACCCGCTGACCATGAGCCTGTTCGAGCATCTGCCGCGCGAAACCGGCACGGTGGGCCTTGCCTGGGGCATCACCGGGATGCGCGCCATCTTTGCAGCCAAGGACATTTCAACCCTGGCCGACATTCGCGGCATGAAGCTGCGCATCAACACCACACCGGCTTATCGTGACTTCTACCAGCTGCTGGGAGCGGCGCCCACGCCGATCCCGGCACCGCAGGTGTTCGACGCGATGACCAATGGCCAGGTTGACGGCCTGGAGTCGGATCTCGAGTTCTCCTGGCTCCAGCGTTTTGACAAGGTTGCCAAGACGCTGCTGCAGATGAACGCGCTGCACATGCCGGTTATCGCGCTGATGTCTGGCCGTGTCTGGCAAGGCATGCCTGCCGCCGATCGCGAGCTGATCCAGCGCGCTGTCAAGACCGAACTGGATCGCCAGATTGACGAACTGGCCGGCAACGAGCCGAAGATGGTCGAGAATTTCAAGGGGACATCCGTCACGATGCGTTCGGCGAACCCGGCCGAGGCCGAGTCGGTTGTCGCCGAATATGACAAGATCTGGGTGCCAAAGGCGCCGATCCTTGCCGAGCTTCGCAAGATCGGAAAAACCCTCTGACGCGCCGCGCCTGAACCACTTCAGACACTTTCGAACGCATGGCGGCACAAGCTGCCATGCGCTGTTCCTTCACGTTGCAACACAATGAGGCCCTCCATGACCAAACATGTTTTCACCGGCGTGATGCCGGCACTGATGACGCCTTGCACGGCTGACCGGCAGCCTGACTTCAACGCGCTTGTGCGCAAGGCCAAGGAACTGTCGGCGCTTGGCATGTCGGGCTTCATCTATGCAGGCTCGATGGGCGACTGGCCGCTGCTCACCGACGAACAGCGCATGGAGGGCGTCGAGCATCTGGTGAAGGCGGGGCTCAAGGTCATTGTTGGCACAGGTGCCCAGAATCCGGCGCGTGCGGCGGCGCTCGCTGCACATGCAAAAAAAGTCGGTGCAGCCGGGCTGATGATTATCCCGCGCGTGCTCTCCCGAGGGTCATCACCAGCAGCTCAGCAGGCCCATTTCGCCGGCATTCTGGAGGCCGGCGTCGATCTGCCTTCGGTCATCTACAACAGCCCCTATTATGGCTTCGAGACCAAGGCCGACCTGTTCTTTGCGCTTCATCGGCAATATCCGCATCTGGTCGGCTTCAAGGAGTTCGGCTCGGCCCAGGCCATGAGCTATGCGGCCGAGCACATCACCAACCAGTCAGATGCGCTGACATTGATGATCGGCGTCGATACCGAGGTGTTCCACGGTTATGTGAATTGCGGGGCGACAGGTGCCATCACCGGCATCGGCAATGTGCTGCCGCGCCAGGTGCTGCATCTGGCTGATCTGTGCGGGAAGGCCGCCGCTGGCGACCCCGTCGCTCGCGCCCGCGCATTGGAGCTGGAAAAGGCACTCATGGTGCTCTCCACCTTCGATGTCGGCGTCGATCTTGTGCTGTTTTTCAAGCACCTTATGGTTTTGGAGGGCAGCCCGGAATACGCGCTGCATTTCAACCCGACAGACATGCTGACGCCAAGCCAGAAGGTGTTTGCTGAAACGCAACTGGCACTGTTCAAGCGCTGGTATGGGGCGTGGTCGACGGCTGCTGCATAGGCTCTGAAACAGCTCTGACAGGGGTCAGGCTGCACCCTGCTTTGCCGTTGTCAATTTTGGCGCATAGTCAGCTGCGGAAACATGGCCTGGACGCCCCGGCAGCTTCAGGTTGCTTTGACGGGGTGTCGACCGCGCAATCACCTGTCCGGCCTTGATGACCGCCAGCCGTGGTGGACGCAGGCGGATGGCCTCGATGGGGTCGCGTGCATCGAGCAGCACCATGTCAGCGCGATGGCCGATGGCAATGCCATACTCCGGCAAATGCATGGCTTTGGCCGCGCCGGTGGTTATGGCGGCATAGCATTGGGCCATGGCTTCGATCGATGTCATCTGCGCCACATGGACTGCCATGTGGGCGGCATCGAGCGGGTCGCCTGTGCCCAGCGAGTACCAGGGGTCCATCACGCAATCCATGCCGAAGGCAACGTTGATGCCCAGTTCCAGCATCTGGGGGATGCGCGTCAGGCCGCGCCGCTTGGGATAGGTGTCGTGACGACCCTGAATGCAGATGTTGATGAGCGGGTTGGCAATCGCGTGGAGCTGCGCCTCCGCCATCAGCGGCAGCAGCTTCGACACATAGTAGTTGTCCATCGAGTGCATCGAGGTGAGATGCGAGCCTGAGACGCGGCCCTGCAAGCCAAGACGCGTTGTCTCCTGCGCCAGCGTCTCGACATGGCGCGACATCGGATCATCCGTCTCGTCGCAATGCAGATCGACCAGCAGGCCGCGCTCGGCGGCAATGGCGCAGAGCTGGCGCACGCTGTCGGCACCATCAGCCATGGTGCGCTCGAAATGTGGGATGCCCCCGACAACATCGACGCCCATGTCGAGTGCGCGCTTCAGGTTCTGGACCGCACCGGGCGCGCGCAGATAGCCATCCTGCGGGAAGGCGACCAGTTGCAGCGTGATGTAGGGCGCGACGCGCTTCTTCACCTCAAGCAGCGCCTCAACCGCGAGCAGCCGGTCATCGCAGATGTCGACATGGCTGCGAATGGCAAGAAGGCCCTGACTGACAGCCAGATCGCAATAGCGCATGGCGCGTTCGATCACGGCTTCATGTGTCAGCTGCGGCTTCAGCTCGCCCCAGAGCGCAATGCCTTCCAGCAGCGTGCCGGAGCGGTTGAGGCGTGGCAGGCCAAGCGACAGCGTTGCATCCATGTGGAAATGCGGATCGACAAAGGGCGGGCTGACGAGGCGGCCCGTGGCATCGATTACGTCGTGCGCTTCGCCTGCAACGTTGGGTGCGATCTCGACAATGCGGCCGTCCTTCACGGCAATGTCGATGCCTGTGCGCCCATCGGGCAGGTTGGCTTGGCGGATCAGCAGATCAAGCATGCGGGCCTCTCAAACATCACAATGGCGAACATTGCTTTGGCACAAAACCGGTTCCCACTTTTGTGCGCAAGGCTCGGCACTCAGCGCTCGCCCTTGATGAAGGGCTTCATCAGCGCGCGGGGATAGTCGGCACGGCGCGCCACCAGGATGAGCGCGATGATCGACAGGATAAACGGCATCATCAGGAAAATCTGGCTGGGCACAATGCCGCCGGCCAAAGTTTGCAAGCGCACCTGATAGGCGTCGAACGCGCCAAAGAGCAGCGCGCCGATCAGCGCCTTGCCCGGCCGCCAGGAGGCAAAGACGGTGAGGGCAATGCAGACCCAGCCGCGCCCGTTTATCATGCCAAAGAAGAACGCGTTGAAAGCCGACATGGTGAGAAAAGCCCCGCCGACAGCCATCAGCGCCGAGCCGACGGCCAGCGCACCCATGCGCAGGCCGGTGACCGAGAGACCCTGTGCATCGACCGAGGCCGGGTTGTCGCCCACTGCGCGGATCGCGAGGCCGAGCGGCGTGCGGTAAAGCACAAGGCCTGTCATTGCGACACAGAGAAAAGCCAACCAGGTCAGCGCCGTCTGCTGCGCCAGCGCCGGGCCGATGACCGGGATGATCGACAATGCATCGAGGTTCAGCGGCTGGAAGGCCTCGATGCGCGGTGGGCTCGTCACAGTCGGGAAGGCCACGCGATAGCCGAAATAGGAGGCGCTGGTGGCAAACAGCGTGATGCCAATGCCGGTGACATGTTGCGACAGGCCAAGCACGACGGTGAAGCAGCCATGCATCAGCCCGAGGCAGGCCCCGACCATTGCGGCGACCCCGACACCGGTCCACAGACCGGCACCCAGATAGACCGCAAGCCACCCTGAGACGGCTCCCGCCACGAAGATACCTTCAATGCCGAGGTTGAGCACGCCCGCGCGCTCGCAGATCAGCGCGCCCAGCACACCGAAGATGAACGGTGTTGCGATGCGGATGGCGGCTGCCCAGAAGTTCGCCTGCCAGAGAATGTCGAGCGCTTCCATCAGCCGGCCCTCACGAAGCGCAGGCGATAGCGCGTGAACAGCGAGCCAATCAGCACGCAAAGCAGCGCCAGTGCCACCACAAGATCGGCGAAATAGTTTGAGATGCCCAGCGTGCGGCTCATCGTGTCAGCGCCCACAAACACGCCTGCGATGAAGATGGCGGAAGGCACGACCGCCAGCGGGTTGAGCGCGGCGAGCATGGCAACGACGATGCCGGAATAGCCGAAACCTGGCGAGAGGTCGGACGTGAGGTAGCCCTTCAAGCCCGCCACTTCGCTGACGCCTGCCAGCCCCGCCAAAGCGCCAGACAGGAGCGCTGTCTTCACCAGCGTCGCCGTCACCGGGATGCCTGAAAAACGCGCGGCGCTGGCATTGCCGCCGACCGCGCGCATCTCGAAGCCTACGACCGTGCGTGTCATCAGCACATGGACGAAAAGCGCCGCCACCAGCGCGATGACAATTCCGGCATGCAGACGCATCTGGGCGACCAGCCGGGGCAGCACGCCCTCGTCGATGATGGGCTGTGTCTGCGGCCAGCCCATGCCCATCGGGTCCTTCATCGGGCCTTCCAGCATCATCTGCACGAAGAGCAGAATGATGAAATTCAGCAGCAGCGTGGTCACCACCTCATCGACCGAGAGCTTTGCCTTCAGCAGTGCAGGCCCGAGCAGCGCCAGAGCACCAGCGGCAGCGCCTGCAAGGCAAACGAGCGGGATCATCAGGATCGGCGGCAGCGTGATGAGGCCGGTGCCGACAGCCGTCGCGGCCAGCGCGCCCCGCGTAAAGCTGGCCCTCACCGCCAATGTTCCAGAGCTTTGCGCGGAAAGCCACGGCTGCCGCCAGTCCGGTCAGGATGAGCGGTGTGGCGCGTGTCAACGTTTCTGTAATGGCAAAGACAGAGCCCGCTGCGCCTTGCAGCAGCAGGCCAGCCGCACGCGCCGTCGGTGCACCACTCAACCACAGAATCAGCATGGCCAGCGCAAGAGCCGCCAGCCCCGATGCGACCGGCACCAGCACCAGCAGGGTGATCGTTGCATGGGCGCGCGGCTCGAAGCGGATCATGCGGCAACCCCGGATGCCGCTTGCGCGAATTGCGGCCCGGCCTGCCCGGCCATGGCCTGGCCGATGGCATTCACATCAAGCGCTTTTGCATCGACCGCAGCTGTCAAATGACCAGCATGCATCACGGCAATGCGGTGCGAAAGCGCAAACAGTTCGTCGAGATCCTCGGAAATCAGCAGCACGGCGGCGCCTGCTTCCGCCGCCTGCCGCAACCGGCCATGGACTTGCGATGTGGCGCCGACATCAAGCCCGCGTGTGGGCTGGTTTGCGAGAATGAGCTTTGGATCATTGGCCAGCGCGCGCGCCAACAGGAGCTTCTGGATATTGCCACCCGACAGGAGCCTGAGCGGCGCATCCGGGCCCGGGCAGCGAACATCGAAATCCTTGATGGCGTCTTCGGCAGCCCTGCGCATGGCCACACCGCGCTGAAAGCCCATCCAGTTGAAATCCGGCTGCCGCCGCCGCTCCATGACGAAGTTCTCGGCCACGCTCATGTCGCCGACCATGCCATCGCGGTGACGGTCTTCCGCCAGCCGGCCAATGCCGCGCGCCACCATCGATGAGGGCGTGGCTTGCGTGGATGCGCCCAGCGCAGCCATGCGTCCGGCATGGGGCCTGGCCAGCCCTGCGACCAGCGCTGCCAGCGTCTGCTGGCCATTGCCGGAGACGCCCGCGATGCCAACGATCTCGCCCGCCCGCACGACCAGATCGACATCATGCAACTGATCGCGACCAGCGCCAGCCTGAACGCCCGAAAATTCAAGCATGGCCTGTCCTGGGCGCGCAGGTGCAGGGCGCTCCACCTCGACCTCACGCCCCACCATCAGGGTGGCGATGCTTTGCCTGTCGGCTCCTTGCGTTGGCTGGTCAGCCACCTTGCGCCCGCCGCGCAGCACCACAATGCGATGCGACAGCGCCAGCACTTCCGGCAACTTGTGGCTGATGAAGAGGATCGCCAGCCCGCTGGCCGCAAGCTGTCGCAGGGCAACGAACAGGCTGTCGGCTTCCTGCGGGGTCAGCACTGCCGTAGGCTCATCGAGCACCAGGATGCGGGCATTGCGATAGAGCGCCTTGAGAATCTCGATGCGTTGCCGTTCGCCGACGCTCAGGTTCTCGACCGGCACATCGAGGCTGGCCACCAGACCTGTGCGCCCCATCAAATCTGCCAGCCGGGCGCGTGCCTGTGCACGTCCCGTGCCGAAGGAAAACCACGGTTCAACGCCCAGAATGATGTTCTCGAAGCCGGACAGGTTTTCAGCCAGCGTGAAATGCTGGTGCACCATGCCGATGCCCGCTTTCAGCGCGGCCTGAGGAGAACCACGCTCCAGCTCGGACCAATGCCCGCTGCCATCTGCCAGCAAAACCTGCCCGGCATCGGCGACATAGTGCCCGAACAGGACGTTCATGAGCGTGGTTTTCCCGGCTCCATTCTCGCCAAGCAGGGCCACGATCTCGCCGGATTTCAGCTCAAGGTTGATCGCATCATTGGCTTGCAGGGTGCCGAAGCGCTTCCCGATGCCCTGCAGCTTCAGCAGTGGCTGATTGACATGAGGTCCTGTTTCAAGCCGCATGGCTGTCCTGTCGCGGTTCAAGAAAAGGCCAAGCGCAGCAACTGCCTGCCATGGATCACGGCAGGCAGTCATTGGCCGGATGCTCCCCGAAGGAAGCGCTCAGGTTCCGGTTCAAGCTGTCGATTTCGGCTCGGCGTCATTCACGTTGACGCGGAAAGCGCCATCGAGAATGTCCTTTTCCTTGGCCTTGACCATGGCGATGACATCGGCAGGTACCAGCTTGGGATCAAGCTCGGACAGGCTCGCGCCGCCATGCGCCATATAGCTGTAGACGCCATAATCGGCCGGCTCGAATGTGCCTGCAAGCACGTTGCGGATGGCGCGGTCGATCGTCGGCTCCATGTGCCACAAGGCCGAAGCCAGCACGATTCCGGGATATTGACCGGCGGTGTCGATGACGTTGCCGATGGCCTTCACGCCGCGTTCCTTGGCAGCGTCCGTCACACCGAAGCGTTCAGCGTACATGACGTCAGCCTTCTTATCGATCATGGCGAAGGCCGCTTCCTTGGCCTTTGGCGGGTCGTACCAGGAGTTGATGAAGGTCACGAGGAACTTCGTGTCCTTGTTGACCGACAGCACGCCCTCCATGAACGCATGCATCAGCCGGTTGACCTCGGGGATGGCGAAACCGCCGACCAGGCCAATGACATTTGTCTTGGTCGCCTTGCCTGCCACGATGCCGGTCAGATAAGCTGGCTCATGGATGAAGTTGTCGAAGACCGAATAGTTCGGCTTCGAAGGCTGGAAGGATGAGCCCATCAGATAGGCGATCTTCGGGAAATCGGACGCCACCTTGCGCGCGGCCCGTTCCACTGCGAAGGATTCGCCCACGATCAGGTCCATGCCCTCGGTGGAATACTGGCGCATGACGCGCTCATAATCGGTGTTGGCGACGTTCTCCGACCACTTGTAGGTGATGTCGCCGCGGTCCTTGGCAGTTGTCAGCGCCTTGTGGATGCGGCTGACCCATTGCTGTTCAACCGGCACCGTGTAGATCGAGGCCACCTTCAGCGGTCTCGCCTTGGCCTGTGCCAGCGCGGCACCGCCGGAGCCTGCCAGAAGTGCCAGACCGCCACCGATCTGGATGACGGAACGCCGATCCAGCTGGCCTGTCGAAACGTTACCTTTTTCCTTGCTCATACCCTGTCTCCCGAAATTTAAGCCTGAACTTCGGAAGCTTGAACAAATCAGCGCGCGTTGCAACGCAGAAATCCTGCCGTACCGGCCGCTCCTGAGCGAATTTAGTGCACAATTCGACACCGGTTCTTTTCATCCTCACTTTTCCGGCGGTGCACCGGATGACGCATGCGGCCCTTGCCGCAATCGCGCGGCTGATCCGGTCCGGCGCAGAGAGCCAGAGGGCTTGCGCGATTTAACCATTTAGTTCATAATTTCGATATGACCGATATCTGAAGGAGCCCAAGAGAGGCTCGACAGCAGGGAGGCTCGGGCATGGCTGCGGTAGTGAAAGCCTATTTCGTGCTGCTGAAAACACTTGTGGGCCTGCTTCTGGCGGGCATGGTGGTGCTCGTCTTTGGCAATGTCGTGCTGCGCTATGCCTTTGGGTCCGGCATCACTGTTTCTGAAGAACTGGCGCGCTGGTTCTTCGTCTGGCTGGTGTTTCTGGGCGCCATTGTCGGCCTGAAGGAGCATTCGCATCTCGGCGTCGACACCATGCTGCGTATGCTCGGGCCGGCAGGTCGCCGCATATGCTACCTTGTCAGCCATGCCCTGATGATCCTGTGCAGCGTGCTGCTCGTGAAGGGCAGCTATGTGCAGACCCTGATCAACTGGAAGGTCAGTGCCCCGGCCACAGGCTGGTCGGTCGGCTGGTTCTACGGCATCGGCATGGTGTTCGGCATCTCGGCCATCCTCATTCTTGTTCACGAGTTTGTGCAGGTGCTCAGGGGCCGGGTCTCGCATGAAGACCTGATCGCCATCCGCGACTCCGAAGAGCATTGAGGGGCATCGGGTCATGACCATCGCCGTCTTCACCTTCTCGCTGCTGGGCGCCATGGCGCTGGGCATGCCCATCGCCTTCGCACTGCTGGTTTGCGGCGTGGCGCTAATGCTCCAGGTCGGCATGTTCGACAGCCAGATCATTGCACAGAACATCATCAACGGGGCTGACAGCTTCCCTCTGCTGGCCGTGCCCTTCTTCATGCTTGCAGGCGAGCTGATGAACGCAGGCGGGCTGGCCAGGCGCATCGTCAATGTGGCCCTGACGATTGTCGGCCACGTCAAGGGTGGGCTCGGCTATGTGGCCATTCTCGCCTCCTGCATGCTGGCCTCGCTGTCGGGCTCGGCGGTGGCTGATGCGGCGGCGCTGGCCTCGCTGCTGGTGCCCATGATGGTATCTGCAGGCCACAACAAGGCACGCTCGGCAGGCCTCGTTGCGGCGGGCGGCATCATCGCGCCGATCATTCCGCCCTCCATCGGCTTTGTCATTTTCGGTGTCGCGGGTGGTGTGTCGATTTCAAAGCTGTTTCTGGCTGGCATCTTTCCCGGCCTGATGCTCGGCGTCGGGCTGGCCGTCGCCTGGTGGTGGGTGGTGCGGCGCGAAGATGTCACGCCGCTGCCGCGCAAGTCGCTGCGCGAAATCGGCCAAGCCATCGTCGAGGGTTTCTGGGCGCTGATGATCCCGTTCATCATCGTTTTCGGCCTGCGCTTCGGCGTGTTCACGCCAACGGAAGCGGCCGTGGTCGTGGCGGTCTATTCACTGTTCGTCGCCACCGTCATCTATGGCGAGTTGAAGCTGGCTGACCTGCCTGCGCTGTTTATCCGGGCCGGCATCACCACCTCGGTGGTCATGTTTCTGGTGGCAGCGGCTCTGGTCTCGTCCTGGCTCATCACCATCGCTGAAATTTCCCAGCAGATTGTCGAGCTGGTCAAGCCATTCATGGGCAACCAGACGCTGCTCCTCATCGTCATCATGCTGATCGTGGTGGTGGTGGGAACCGCACTCGACATGACGCCGACCATCCTGATCCTGACGCCGGTCCTGATGCCCATCGTCAAGGCAGCAGGGATCGATCCCGTCTATTTCGGCGTGCTCTTCATCATCAATTGCGCCATTGGCCTCATCACGCCGCCTGTCGGCACTGTGCTGAATGTTGTCTGCGGCGTGTCGAAGATCAGCATGGAAGACATCATCAAGGGCGTCATGCCCTTCATGATCGCACAGCTGGCTGTGCTTTTCCTGCTCATCCTTTTCCCCATTCTCGTAACCGGACCCGCCAGATGGCTGGCCGGCTGACGCGAACTGCTGAACCACCAAACACAAAAACGGAGGAAACCACCATGCGTCACCTGACATCACTTCTGGCCTCGGCGGCCATTCTTGCAGCCGTGCTTCTGCCTGCCCAAGCCCAGGCCCAGATCAAGGAGCGCACCCTGCGCTTCGCCCAGCAGAATGTGGCAGCCTCGCCGCCGGGCCTCGGCATGGCAAAGTTTGCCGAAATCGTGGCTGCCAAGAGCGGCGGCAAGCTCAATGTGCGCCAGTTCCCCGGCGGCCAGCTTGGTGGCGATCTGCCAACCCTGTCAGCTGTACAGGGCGGCACAATCGACATCACGGTGCTGAATGCCGGCTTGCTGGTTGGCCTCGACAAGCGCTTTGCCGCGCTCGACCTGCCCTTCATGTTCAACAGCGCCGAAGAGGCCGACAAGATCGTCGATGGTCCGGTTGGCCAGAAGCTGCTCGCCAGCCTCAGTGACAAGGGCCTCCACGGCCTCGGCTACTGGGAGCTTGGCTTCCGCAATGTGACCAACTCGAAACTGCCAATCACCAGGATCGAGGATTTCAAGGGCGTGAAGCTGCGCGTGCTCCAATCGCCGCTGTTCATCGATCTGTTCAACACGCTGGGCGCCAACACCGTGCCGCTGCCGTTCCCTGAACTTTATGCCGCGCTGGAGCAGAAGGTGGTCGACGGGCAGGAGAATCCGTTCCCGACCATTCTCGGTGCCAAGCTGAACGAGGTTCAGAAATTCGTTTCCGAAACCCGCCACATCTACAACGCCCAGTCACTGCTGATCTCGAAGAAGACCTGGGATGACATGTCGGCGGAAGAAAAGAAGATCATCCAGGATGCAGCCATCGAGGCCGGCGCCTTCCAGCGCAAGACCTCGCGCGATGCCATGGCAACAGCACTCGCCGCGCTCAAGGCAGGCGGCATGCAGCACAACATGCTGGCTGATGCTGAGATGGCCCGCATCCGCAAGGCAGTCGAGCCCGTCGTCGCCAAGTTTGCCAAGGAGATCGGCGAAGACCTCGTGAAGGAAATGACCGACGCGCTTGCCGCGATGCGTAAGTGATATCGGGCATTCGCACCTGAACGGCTCATCGCCGTTTGCGAAGACCCTGCCCGGCATGAGGACCTGCCGGGCAGGGTCAGACTGATCAACAAGCCTCAGCCTCGCGCGCTGGCATGCGCCTGATCTCTTTCGGAAGCGACGACACCATCATGGCTCTTGACGGCAATACCCGCATCATCGCGCATGTCGGCTATCCGACGGGCACCTTCAAGGCGCCGATGATCTACAACCCCTATTTCGAGAGCATCGGCCTCAACGCTGCCGTCGTGCCGATGGGTGTGAAGGCAGAGGATATCGATGCCGCGCTGCCGGCGATCCTGCGTCTCAGCAATGTGCACGGCGCGCTCATCACCATGCCGCACAAGGTCTCTGTCCTGCCATTGCTGGATGAGGTTTCAACGGCGGCGCAGATCGCGGGCTCATGCAATGCCATCCTTCGCCGCAGCGATGGCACGTTGCTGGGCGACATGTTCGACGGCGAAGGCTTTGTGCGCGGCCTGAAGCGCAAGGGCTGCCAGTTCGTTGGCGCGCGGGCGCTCGTGGTGGGTTCGGGCGGTGTTGGCTCCGCGATCGCGGCAGCACTGGCAGGAGCTGGCGTGGCCGAGCTGGCGCTGTTCGACATCGACACCCCGGTATCCGTTGCGCTGGCCGAGCGCGTGGCAGCGCATTACCCGACTGTGCGTCTTTCGACCGGCAGGAACGACCCGGATGGTTTCGACATCGTGGTCAATGCCACGCCGCTGGGCATGCGGGCGGATGACGCAATGCCCATGGATGTTTCGCGGATTGCGCCTTCCGCCACCGTCGGCGAAGTGGTGATGAAGCAGGAGATGACGGGCTTCTTGCGGGCCGCCGAAGCCCGGGGCTGCATGGTCCAGGTCGGCATCGACATGCTGTTCGAGCAAATCCCCGCCTATCTCGAGTTCTTCGGTTTCCCCACGACAACAGCGGAGCGGTTGCGGGACGTGGCGCTGGTGCAATACTGAGGATGTGATGCGTGGCTGATCGAGGTTTGTGATACCGCGCTCAGCTTGCTGCGCCGGATCGAAGTCGGATAAGTCAGTTTGCCGCCGGATTACCCCGCGATTGGCCGCGCCACTCGCCCAGCGCCATGATCGATGTGCAGATTGCGGCCAGCACAAGCCCCAGCGTGGCCGTCACGGCAAAGTCTGTCCCGGCATCGGAAACCATCGTGAAAAGCTGCAGCGGCAGGATGTTGACCTGTGATCCAACCAGCGCCAGCGCTGTGCCATAGGCGCCAAAGGCGACGGCTGCCACCAGCGCAAAGGCCGAGACGAGCGGTGCGCGCAGCTGCGGCAGCAGCACATCGGCCAATGTGCGCCAGCGGCCGGCGCCAAGGCTTTCGGCGGCGGCGAGTTGGCTCGTGTCAAAGTTCACCAGCACCGGCGTCAGCAGCATCACCACGCGCGGCGTGAGATAATAGGCATAGACGCAGGCAAGTCCGTAAGGCGAATAGACGGCCTGCGAGAAACTGACCGGATTAACGCCGAAGATGGCCTGCAGCGAGAGCGTGACAAAGCCCGCACGCCCGAAAGCCAGAATGAAGCCATAGGCGACGATGAGGCCAGAGAAGGTCAGCGGCAGCGCGATCAGGAACTGCCAGGCCATGCGCGCGCCGTCATTCATGCGGGCGAGACGCAACGCGACAAGCAGGCCGAGCCCGGTGGAAAGAAAGGCTGCCAGCACGGCCAGCCCCAGCGAGTTGACGAGGCCGCTCCAGAAGTTGCGGGAGGCCAGCAGCAGGCCAAGACCATCGCTGCCGCCGCCAAAGGCGACAGCCGCAACAAAGCCGAGCGGCAAGAGGAAGAAGCAGGCAAAGACGAGCAATCCGGGCGCCGCAAGCGCCGCCCGGATCAGGCTTGTGGGACGGGCCGTGGTTGCGGCGCGTGGGTTCACAGGGCGGCCTTGGCCCAGCCCTGCTGCAGGGCCTGAAGCTGCGCGGCAGACTGGCCAAGATCGAGCAAGGTGCTCTTGGCATGGCTGACCAGACGCGCCTTGACGGCATCGGGGATGGCAACGCCCGGCACGGATGGCGTGACAAAGCCTTCGGCGAAGAGCTGCTGGCCGCGCTCGGACATGATGAAATTCAGCCAGAGCTTGCCGGCATTCGGGTTTGGCCCGTTCTTGACCAGGCTGATCGTGTAAGGCGCGGCCACTGTGCCCTCAGATGGCGAGATCACCTCGACATCATCGCCCATGCCATCCAGGAACTTCGCGCGCAGGCCATCATTGACGAAGTTGATCCAGATCGGGATCTCGCCCTTGACGAACTGGGCATAAGGCGTGGTGCCAACAACACGCAGCACGTTGCCGCCCTTGTGCAGCTGCTCGATGAACTTCAGTCCGGGCTCGAGATTGGCGTAGGTTCCGCCCTGCGCGAAATTGGCGGCCCAGTTCAGCACCTGGCCGACGCCGGTCGAGCGCGGATCGAGATAGACGATGTTGCCCTTGTATTCGGGCTTCAGCAGATCGGCGAAGGAGCGCGGCGCGTTCTTGACCAGCTTCTTGTTGACGATGAAGACGATCTCGAGCTGGTGGATGGTGAACCACTCGCTCTCGGGATGGCGGGCCAGGTCAGGCAGCTTCTCGAAGTTTGCCGGCTTGAAGGGGGCGAGCAGGCCGCGCTTCTGGGCATCAACGCCATTGGCACCGAAATAGTAGATCGTGTCGACCTGCGGACGGGCCTTGGTGCGGTCAAGTGCATTCACGGCAACGCCGGAGCCGACATCATTATAGACGAGGTTCACGTTCGGATAGCGGCGTCCGAAAGCGCCAAACAGCGCATTCCAGTTGGCCCAGGTTGGCCCGGTGTTGTTGGAAATCACCATGCCTTCCTTAACGGCGGCGTCGTAGAGCGCGCGCTCGCCGGCGTAAAACTCGGGCGTGTCGGCGATGGCCTGAGAGGCAGGTGCCTGAGCCAGAGCGGGCACGCTGGTGAGGCAAGAGGTGGTGAGCGCAGCGGAAGCGCCGAGCCCTTGCAGGAGAAGGCGACGATCAATGGTCATGGGGTGTTCTCCGGTTTTGAGAGGTGGTCCGTGGGAGGCGGTGGCGCACCAGTTGCGCCCTTCTGGTCCGAAGCGATGATCTGCACCGCATCTGGAGGAAGCTGGATGTGGCTGGGCAGAAGACGCGCATCGTCAGTTTCGACGAGCAGCGATGGGCCGGCCTCAGTCTGGAAATCGAAGCGCCGCAGCGAGCCGAGAAAGCGGTCGCGCGTGATGTGGCCAGCAAGCGTGTTGTTGCCCGTGGCATCCGGCGCGGCCTTGATGCTTTCCGGCCTGATGAGCACGGTGACAGCCGTGCCCTTGCCGAAGTCATGTGGCGCGCAATGCAGCCGTCCCAGCGCGGTCTGGACATGCGCCGCATCCAGCACAGTGCCGTCGAAGAGGTTGGCATGGCCGACAAAAGCCGCGACGTTGCGGCTGGCGGGATGGTGGTAAAGGTCATGTGGCGTCGCGGTCTGCAGCACGCGGCCCTCGCGCATGACGGTGACCCGGTCGGCCATTGACAGCGCCTCCTCCTGGTCATGCGTGATGTGGAGCGTCGCGATGCCATGGAGCTTCTGGAGCCTGCGGATCTCGTCACGCATCTCGCCACGCATGGCGGCATCCAGCGCCGAGAGCGGCTCATCCAGCAGCAGTGCGCGCGGCCGGAACACAAGTGCACGGGCCAGCGCCACACGCTGTTGTTGACCGCCCGAAAGCGAACGCGGCATGCGCTCCGCCAGATGGACAAGGCCAACCATGGCCAGCGCCTCGCGCACCCGGTCATTCGCACTCGCGCCCGTGATGCCGCGCAACTTCAGCGGATAGCCGACGTTGCCCGCCAGCGTCATGTGCGGGAAAAGCGCATAATTCTGGAAGACGATGCCAAGATCGCGCAGGCGCGGCGGCGTTGCGCCCATGTCCTGCCCGTTGATGGCGACACTGCCTGTCTGCGGCGTGAGGAATCCCGCGATCAGTTTCAGCAATGTGGACTTGCCGCAGCCAGACGGGCCGATCACAGCCATGAATTCACCTTCAGAGATGGCGAGCGAGACGTCATGAACGCCGGCCCCTTTCCCGTCATAGCGAAAGCTGATCTGGTCCAGCACGATGCTCATGCGGCGATCCTCGCGCCAGAGGCCGCGCCGCGCCCCACGGCTGCCCCGGCGACCGCTGCAAGCAGCGCGAGCAACAGCAGGATGACCGTTGCCGCACAGGCAAAGCCGGTCGCGCCGTAGAAGGCCTGCAGCAGCACGATCGGATAGGTGCGGTGGAGAAAGCCCGCGATCAGGTTTGTCAGCTGGAACTCGCCAATGGAGAGCGCTGCCACCAGGATCGAGCCCGACGCCAGACTGTGCACCATGCCGGGCAGGACAATGTCGAGGAAGCGACGGTGAAATGGCGCGCCGAGCGATTCCGCTGCCTGCTCAAGCGCCGCCATGCCCTGCAGCTTCAGGTCCGCAATCAGCGTTTGCAGCAGATAAGGCAGGCAGACCACGACATGGGCCGCCACTGTCAGCCAGCCTGCGCCCAGAAAGGGCAGGGTCTCGCTGGAGAAGGCCAGCATATAACCAAAGCCAAGCACCACGGCAGGGGCGGCCACCGGTGAGAGATAAAGAATGCGTCCGGTCAACGAGAGCGCGCCGCTGCGTGCATTGGCGATGGCGTAGGCCAGTGGAAGGCCGATCACTGCGGATGCGACAACCGTGGCAAGGCAGACCCAGAGGCTTGTCCAGAAGGCCTTGAGGAAGGTGCCGTTGTTCCAGAGCTGGAGATACCAGCGATCCGTGATGCCAACGGGCAGCAGGGTGTTGCTCCAGCTGTTGCCGAAGGAGCCAAGCAGGATCAGCGCAATCGGGATGAGAAGATAGCCGGCATAAAGCACGAGCGCTGCGCTGCTGACGCCCGTTGGCCTGCCTGACAGCGCGAGCGCGCTCATGGCGCAGCTGCCCGTTCGCCAAGCGCGAGATAGCGGCTGGCGACGGCCTCCATTGCGTCATCGACTGATTCGCAAGACAGCGCCCCCGGCACACTGGCGGCCTGAGGCATGGCGATGACCAGCCGCTCCATTTTCAGGCCGAGCGCCATTTCGGACAAGGTGCCATGGCCGCCACCAACTGCGATCAGTGCAAAGCAGGCACTGGCGATGATCGCGTTGCGCGCCTCACCGATGCCGGTAGCAACCGGGATTGCGACATGGACATTGGCGCTGCGCCAGTCCGATCCCGGCAGGATGCCGATGACCAGCCCACCGGCCTGCGCATGGCCGCGAGAAGCCGCTTCCATGCAGCCGCCACGCCCGCCGCAGATCATCGGCAGGCCGAGCCCCGCGATGGCGCGGCCAACCGCTTCGGCAAAGGCCAGCTCCTGGACAGAGGCATCGTTGGGACCGATGACGCCCACCGGCAGTCGCCGCGCCCCACGCGCTGTCAACAGGGATACGGCCTCAGCGGCGCTGAGTGTGTTGCTCCGGTCATCTGACGCTGCCACGCTGACGTGCGACATCGTATTCCAGGCATGGCTGCTGCTGTCGAACAGGCGCGCTCGCGCATCTCGCACCTGACCGTCCGCTGTCTGCCAGAAATGCTCCAAGGGTCGGTTCTCGCTTGTTTTATGCATCATGATAATTATCTTCCATTTACACCCGTTCAATGTCAAATATATGACATTGAACGTTTCTGAAACCGCCAGAAGGGCAGAGCATGACGGATGCACCCAGTGAAGCGCCGCTGCTGAACGAGCGCCAGTCGCGCATTGTCGAGCGCGTCGAACAGCAGGGTTTCGTGACGATCGATGCGCTGGCACGCGATTTTTCCGTGTCGGCCCAGACGGTGCGGCGGGAAATCATCCTGCTGGACGAGCTGGGCGTGCTGCAGCGCTTTCATGGCGGCGCAGGGCGCAACGGCTCGGGAGAGCGGCTGAGCTACGAGGCCAAGCAGACGCACGAGCTGGACGCCAAGCAACGCATCGGATTGGCAATGGCTTCGCTTGTCGAAGAGGGGCGCTCCATTTTTCTTGATGTCGGCACCACGGCCGAGGCCACCGCGAGAGCGTTGCTCCAGCACAAGACGTTGACCGTGGTGACGCCCAGCGCCACGATTGCGCGCATCCTCTCAGCCAATTCCGGGGTCGAAGTCATCCTGACAGGAGGGCGCATTCTGGGGCCTGACCTGTCAATGGCTGGCCCCATCGCGCTGCGCACCGTCTCGGGCTATCGCTTCGACTGGGCCATCATCGCCTGCTCCGGAATCGAGGCGGAAGGTGCGGTGCTTGATTTTGACGCTGACAAGGTCGCGCTCAAGCAATGCGCCATGGGCGTCGCGGGGCGCAGCGCACTGGTCGCCGACTCAGCCAAGTTCGGGCGCAAGGCGCGGCTTGAGCTTTGCCGCATCGAGGCTTTTGATCTGCTGGTGACCAGTGAAGCGCTGCCAGAGGACTTGGCGGCGCATGTGTCGCCAGGTCGCTTGGTGGTTGCCTGAACGAGTTTGCGCCTCACCCCGCCCGCTGCAGCATGCCGAACAGGTCGCGCGGATCATCAGGGTCGGCAAGCATGTCGAGCTGCTCGTAGAAATCGGTGCCTGACAGCATTCTGCGGACATAGCGCAGTGCCGAGAAATCTTCCGTGGCAAATCCGACGGAGTCAAACAGCGTGATCTGCGACGCGTCCTTGCGCCCCGGAGCATGGCCCGCAATCACGCGCCAAAGCTCGGTCACCGGGTGATCCGGATCCAGCTGCTGTATTTCGCCTTCGATGCGCGTCTGGGGTGGATACTCGACGAAAATGTCAGCACGCATCAGGATGTCGCGGTGCAGCTCAGTCTTGCCCGGGCAGTCACCGCCCACCGCGTTGATGTGCTGCCCATGCCCCACCATATTGTCGGTGAGAATGGTCGCCTGCTGCTTGTCTGCGGTGGCGGTCGTGATGATTTCAGCGCCCTCCACGGCCTGCTCCGGTGTTGCTGCAATCATGATCTCGAACCCGAAAGCCTCGAGGTTGGTGCGGCATTTCCGGCTGGCCGCAGGATCGGTGTCGAAGAGCCTGAGGCTGTTGATGCCGGTCAGCGCGCGGATGGCGAGCGCCTGAAACTCCGACTGCGCGCCATTGCCGATGATCGCCATGGTGCGGGCGTTGCGCGGCCCGAGATACTTGACGGCCAGCGCCGAAGTTGCTGCCGTGCGCAGCGCAGTCAGCAGGGTCATCTCCGAGAGCAACACCGGATAGCCGGTGCCAACATCGGCCAGCACACCAAAGGCGGTCACGGTCTGGCGGCCATCACGCGTGTTCTGCGGGTGGCCATTGACGTATTTGAAGCCATAGACCTGCCCATCACTGGTCGGCATCAGCTCGATCACGCCCTCAGGGCTGTGCGAGGCAATGCGCGGGGTCTTGTCGAACAGCTCCCAGCGCAGGAAATCAGCCTCGATCTCCACGGCAAGCTCGGTGAGAAAGCGCTCGACGCCGATGCTGTTGACCAGCCGCATCATGTTGGCGACGCTGACGAAAGGCACCAGCGCGAAGATGCCGGGCGGTGTGGGATCAACACGCATCAGGCAAAGCTCCGGGTCGGCCGGTCGAGCACGCGTCGGCCCATCAGGCTGGCCACGAGATCAACCATCAGCTGCGCCGTGCGGCCACGCTCGTCGAGGAACGGGTTCAGTTCAGCGAGATCAAGACTGGTGACGAGGCCGCTGTCATGCAGCATCTCCATGACCAGATGCGCCTCGCGGAAGGTTGCCCCGCCAGGCACAGTGGTGCCAACCCCCGGCGCAATCGACGGATCAAGAAAATCGACATCGAGGCTGACATGCAGATCGCCGCCAGCCGCTTTCACGCGCTCGAGAAAGGCGCCGAGCAGCGGCACCACGCCGTGCTCGTCAATGGCGCGCATGTCATGCACAGTGATGCCGCTTCTGGCGATGAAGCGCTGCTCTTCCAGATCGACACTGCGGATGCCCAGCATGCAGATATTGTGCGGATCAAGCGGCGCCTCGTTGCGCGGGAACACACCGTCAAAGCCCGGCTCGCCGACAGCGTATGCAATGGGCACGCCATGAAGGTTGCCGCTCGTCGTGGTCTCCAGCGTATGGCAATCGGTGTGAGCGTCGAGCCAGAGCAGGAAGAGCGGACGCCCGGCGCGGCTAGCCCGCTGGCTCAGGCCCGAGAGCACACCGGCCGCCATCGCGTGGTCGCCACCCAGCACGACCGGCATGGTTCCAGGCGCAATATCACTGATGCGCTGCGTGATGGCGCGGGTCCAGGCCACAACGGCGGACAGCGATTTCAGACGGGCATT
>JANMMX010000062.1:0-7726 GCA_031373605.1 Allobosea sp.
CACGCTCGTCGGCGGCCATGGCGATGACTTCATCGATGGCGGTGCCGACGGCTACAATGTTGTGGATTATTCACTCGATGGCGGCACGCGCGCCATCTCGGTCAACCTCGCCAGCCAGACGGTCGAAGACACCTGGGGCACCATCGACACGGTTGTGCACATCGGCATCATCAAAGGCACCGACAAGGGTGACCACATGCAGGGCGGCGACGCCGACATCATCTTCGACGGCAAGGGCGGCGATGACATGCTCATCGGTGGCCGTGGTGCCAATGAGATGTACGGCGGCGATGGCAACGACACGATCGTTGCCGGTGGCGGCTCGACCTATATGGAAGGCGACAATGGTGACGATGTCCTGATGGCTGGCGCAGGTTTCAATGTGTTCGGCTACTACAAGAACAGCGGCGCCGACGTGATCCATGGCTTCAAGGAAACGGATGTGCTGCGGCTATTCGACAACACACTGTCAGCCAAGGAACTGTTGTCGCAGGCAAGCTACCATGTCGACGCCGATGGCGTGGACGGGCTGATGTTCCACTATGGCGATGCCAAAGCCTTCCTGGTTGGCGTCTACACGCTGAAAGACGAGAACATCTGGCTCTGATGCGGTCTTGTCGCTGAGGATCAGCGGGCGTTGAGCCTGTGTGCCTGAGCAAATTGCCAAAAAGAAACACCCGGCAGCCTCGTGGCTGGCCGGGTGTTTCTGTTGTTTGCCTTATGCCGGGGGACGAGGCTTGCCCTAGTTCAATGCGCGCACCAGCCAGAGCGCCAGTCCCGGCACCGCCACCACCAGCGCGAGACGGATGATGTCAACAGCGATGAAGGGGAGGACGCCGCGATAGGTTTCAGAAATCGGAATCTGCCGCGCCAGCGCCGAGATGACGAAGACGTTGAGCCCGATGGGTGGCGCCGTCAGCCCGATGCCAACGACGATCAGCACCAGGATGCCGAACCAGATCGCCACCTCATCCGGCGACATGCCGAAATCCAGCGCCTGTATGACCGGGAAAAAGACGGGCAGGGTCAGGAGGATCATCGCCAGTTCGTCCATCACGGCACCCAGCAGGATGTAGAAGGCCAGCATTGCGATCAGCACGGCATATGGCGAGAGGCCGGAATTGCCGATCAGTTCGGCGGCTGTGCCGGGCAGGCGCGACAGGGCGAGAAACGCGCCGAAGACCTCAGCCCCCAGCAGGATGATGAAGATCATGCCGGAGGTTTCCGCCGTCTGTCGCAAGGCCTCCAGAATGTCCTTGCCACTGAGTGTGCCCTTGGCCAAGCCGATCAGCAGCATGGTGATGGCGCCGACCGCTGCCCCCTCTGTGGGTGTGAAAATGCCCCCGTAGATCCCGCCCACAACCACGACCGCGACCAGAATGGCTGGCATCACCGTGACATCAATGATTGCGATCAGGATGGCGGGGAGCGCGAGAAAGGCTGCATTGTCCCAATCCAGCCCGCCGCGCATGGCCTGTGCGGCCAGTCCTGCCAGCAGGATGCCGGAGAGCCATTTCGGCCAGCGCGGTTGTGGCGTTTTTTCCACGATCACCGGCTCTGTCATCGGCGCAAGCTCCGGGTTGCGCCGCACAACCCAGGCAATCGTCAGGCAGTAAAAGACAGCTGCAAGCAGGCCGGGGACAAGTGCCGCCTGAAACAGCTTGGCGATGTTCTGCTCGGTGGTGATGGCATAGACCACGAGGATGACCGAGGGCGGAATGAGGATGCCCAGCGTGCCGCCAACGGCGATAGTGCCGGTCGCCAGCCCGCCATCATATCGGTGCCGCAAAAGCTCCGGCAGCGCGGCCCGGCCAAAGGTGGCGGTGGTGGCAACTGACGAGCCGCAGATCGCGCCGAAGGCGGTGCAGGCCCCGATGACCGCCATCGCGAGCCCGCCACGGAAATTGCCGAAGGCGCGCTCGGCCGCCTTGAACAACGCGCCGGCAATGCCCGCGCGCTCGGCCAGCGCACCCATCAGGATGAAAAGCGGAATGACCGACAGCGTGTAGTTCGCGAACTGGTGATAGGAGTTGGTCTTCATGTAGGCGAACAACGCCTGCCCGCTCGACAGGTGGATGTAGCCGCCAGCACCCACCAGCAGCATCGACAGGCCAATGGGCGCGCGCGCCGCAATCAGCAGCAGCATCAGCCCGAAGCCCAGCAAGGCAACCATGGTGCCGCTCATCAAGCTGCGCCCGACCGGCTTGCGCGCACGAGCCGCAAGGCGCTGAGGATCGCGGTCAACGCCAGCAGCGCGCAAAGTGCCGCCGCCAGCGCGATGCTTGGCCAGAGCAGCAACTGTCGCTGCATCGTGGTTTCGCCGCTCTTGATCGCATCGAGTGTGCCATTTACCAGCGCCCAGGCGCAGAAGCCCATGGCGCCCGCATAGGCCATGTCCCAGAAGGCATCGATGCGCGCATTGGTGCGGCGGCCGAGCCAGTTCGTGAACGTGTCGACCATGATGTTGCCGCGCCTGGCCTGCGCATAGGGCAGATAGGCAAAGACTGCGACGGCGGTCGCCATCTTCACATATTCAAAATCGCCATCGATGGGAGCGTTGAACAGCCAGCGCAACAGCACGCTGGCGGTGACGAGCATCGCGACAGCCAGGGCCAGCAGCCCGCCCAGAATGGCGATGATCCCGGTGGCGCGTTCAAGCCCGTCAGGCACGCACTGACGCATGCCACCGGCTTCCACCGGCAGCTCCGGTTGTGTCATTCAGTCCCCCTGAAACATCGCATCTGCCGCCAGTCCCGACGGCAGATGCATGAGCTTGAGCTGGCGATTTTCCGCCGGTCAGGCCGCCTTGTCATATTTGGCAACGAGCGCGCGCGCCGCCTCGATCAGCTTGGTGCCATCAATGTTCTTGGCCTTCATCTGCTCGATCCAGGCGCCGTAGACAGGCTCGGTCGCCTTGATCCAGCGTGCCTTTTCATCATCGGCCAGCACGGTGATGGTGTTGCCGCGCTTGGCCACGATGTCGCGGACACGCACAGCCTCGGCATCCCACATCGCGCCCGCATAGCCAGCGAAGTTCATGCCGCTGTTGCGGTCGATCACGGTCTTCAGCTCTGCCGGCAGGCTGTCATACTTCGCCTTGTTCATCGCCAGGAAGAAGCTGGCTGTGTAGAGCGTCGGCGAACCCACGATCTCGGTGTGGAACTTCACCAGTTCCTGCACCTTGACGGCCGGCACGACTTCCCAGGGGATGACGGCGCCATCGATGACCTTCTGCGCCAGGCTCTCGGGCACCTGTGGCACGGGCATGCCGACCGACACAGCACCAAGCGCCTTCAGTGCCTCGCCTGCCAGACGCGTCGGGTTGCGCAGGCGCAGGCCCTTCATGTCTTCCAGTGTCTTGATCTGCTTGTTGGCATGGATGTGCCCGGCATCATGCGCCCAATAGGCCAGCAGCTTGACGTCCTTCACCTCGTCCCTGAGGTGGGCATCGGCCAGTTCCTGGCCCGCCTTGGCGTTCACGATGGCGCGCTGCGCGCAGATGAAGGGCAGCTCCAGCACCTCGGTGGTCGGGAAGCGGCCCGGCGTCGAGCCCGGCAGCGTCCAGACAATGTCGGCCACGCCATCGCGCGCCTGATCGAAAAGCTGTGGCGGGGTGCCGCCGAGCTGCATGGCCGGGAAGATGTCGATCTTGATCTTGCCCTGGCTCTCGTCTTCCACGCGCTTGGCCCATGGGGCGAGCAGCTTGGCATGCGCGTTGGAAACAGGCGGCAGAAAGTGGTGCAGCTTCAGCGTCACCACGGCCTGCGCGCGGGCACTGGAGATGACATAAGGTGTGGCAATCGCGGCGCCTGCGCCAAGCATGAGATGTCTGCGGTTGATGGTCATGTTGTGGTCCTCCCTGACCTGTATCCTGTCGTGAATATACGGCGTGGGCAATCCTGCCGGGGCTTGTTCTTTGGTGGTCGGCTTCAGGCCTCGAAATCCGGCTGTTGCGAAGGGTGCGCCGCCAAAAAGGCAGGATGCGCCGCACAGTTGGCCGCGATGCGGTTGACGGTCTTCAAAGCGCTGACATCAGCGCCAAACCGCGCGGCTGAAAACAGCTGCGGCACGAGGCAAAGATCTGCCAGCCCCGGCATGTCACCGAAACAGAAGGCACCGACTTGCCCCGAGGCATTCAGTTGCGCCTCGAAGGCCGCGAGCCCGCTCTCGATCCAGCGGCGGCACCAGGCGTCAAGCTGCGCCTGATCCTGCCCCAGTGCAGAGCGCAAGTGGCCGAGCACACGCAGGTTCTGCAGCGGGTGAATGTCGCAGGCGATGGAGAGCGCCAGCGCCCGCACATGTGCGCGGGCGAACGGATCACGCGGCAGCAGGGCAGGCGTGGGATGCATCTCTTCCAGCCACTCGATGATGGCGAGCGATTGCGTCAGCACATGGCCGTCCGTCACCAGCGCGGGGACAAAGCCTTGCGGATTGAGCTTCAGGAAATCTTCGCTGCGCTGCTCACCCTTGCGCAGGTGAACGGCGACCATTTCAGGTGAGAGGCCCTTGAGATTCAGCGCGATGCGGCAGCGATAGGCCGCCGAGGAGCGGAAATAGCCATAGAAGATCATGCGTGACCACGCCTCCACCGACTGCGCCCGCTGGCCACAATCATCATGTTATTCCGCCGCGCTGAATGTGACCTTGATTGACGACAGCCCGTCAATCTCGCCGAGCAGCGTGTCGCCCGGCTGCACGGCCCCAACACCTGCTGGCGTGCCGGTATAGATCAAGTCGCCGGCTGCCAGATGATAATAGCGCGACAGGTGGTCGATGATGTCCGGCACAGCCCAGACCATGTCGCTGAGCCGTGCATCCTGCTTCATCGCGCCGTTCTGCTGCATGCAGATGCGCTGGTCGCCAATGGCGCCGAAGTCGGCGGCCCGCGTGATGGCTGAGATGATGGCGGACTGCTCATAGGATTTGGCCAGATCCCAAGGGCGGCCCTTTTCTTTGGCCTGCGCCTGCAGATCACGCCGTGTCATGTCGAGCCCGGTGGCATAGCCATAGACAATCGACATGGCGTCTTTCGCGGCAATGCGGAAGGCAGGCGCGCCAATGGCGACCACGAACTCCATCTCGTAATGGCAGTTCTTCGTGCCCGGCGGGTAGGGGATGGTGGCTCCAGTGGGCACAATCGCATTGGCGAATTTCATGAAATAGAATGGCGCTTCACGGTCGACCTCGCCGCCCATTTCCCTGGCATGTTCCACATAGTTGCGGCCGACGCAGAAAATGCGGTTGACCGGAAACAGCTTGTCCTCGCCGAGCACGGGCACGGTGGCAACCGGGGGCGGGGCAAAGAGCAGGTTGTGCGAGGCGGACATCGGGCTTCTTTCTTTCGGGTTCGAAACGTGCAGGCTGCAACATCGGCAAATCAGCCTTTCGCCGCAATGCCCTGCATGACAGAAAATGCGTATAGCTAGCCAACGATATTTGCTTTTAGGGTTGGGCAGGGCAGGCATGCGCACACAGGTCGCCATCATTGGCGCGGGGCCAGCGGGATTGATGCTGGGCGCGCTGCTGCACAAGGCAGGGATCGACAATGTCATCATCGAGCGCCAGTCGCCTGATTATGTGCTGTCGCGCATCCGGGCGGGCGTGCTGGAGCAGGGGACGGTTGCGCTGCTGGCGAGCATCGGCGTTGATGCCAGGCTGAAGCGCGAGGGGCTTGCTCATGATGGTTTCGCACTCGGCTTTGCCAATCGCCGCTTCCGCATCGACCTGAAGGAGCTGACAGGCGGGCGCCATGTCACCGTCTATGGCCAGACGGAGGTGACGCGCGACCTGATGGCGGCGCGCGAGGTCGCCGGGCTGGCGACCATCTACAATGCGCGCGATGTGGCTTTGCATGACTTTGACAGCACCCGCCCGCGCGTCAGCTGGCAGGCGGATGGTCAGACACGCGAACTGGTTTGCGACTTCATCGCTGGCTGTGATGGCTATCATGGCGTCAGCCGCGCCAGCGTGCCGGACAAAGCCATCAACCTGTTCGAGCGGGTCTATCCGTTCGGCTGGCTGGGCGTGCTGGCCGATGTGCCGCCCTGCTCGGAAGAGCTCATCTATGCAGGCCACGCGCGTGGCTTTGCGCTTTGCTCGATGCGCTCGATGACCCGCAGCCGCTATTACATCCAGTGCCCTGCGGATGAGGACATCAAGGCCTGGTCGGATGAACGCTTCTGGGATGAGCTGCGCATGAGGCTTGATCCGGAGGCGGCGGCCCATGTCGTCACAGGCACCTCGATCGAGAAATCAGTCGCGCCCTTGCGCAGTTTCGTCGCCGAGCCGATGCGTTTTGGCCGCCTGTTTCTGGCGGGCGACGCGGCCCATATCGTGCCGCCCACTGGCGCCAAGGGGCTCAATCTGGCGATGGGCGATGCGTTCTATCTGGCTGAAGCGCTGGGCGAGCGCTACGGTGAAAAGTCCGATGCCGGCATCGACGGTTATTCCCAGCGAGCCTTGGCGCGGGTCTGGAAGACCGAGCGATTCTCCTGGGCGATGACGAAGCTGCTGCATCGCTTCCCCGAAGACAGTCCGTTCGAGCAGCGCATGCAGGATGCCGAGTTTGCCTATCTGGAAGGCTCGCGCGCAGCACAAATGGCGCTGGCCGAGAACTATGTCGGGCTGCCGCTGGATTGAGGCGCGCTGGCGGGTGCCGCCTTCATCGCGCCACCCAGAAACAGCTCGCCCACGCGCGGATCGGCCAGCACATTGGCGGCTGTGTCCTCGATCCGCGTCTGGCCCTGTTCCAGCACGAGGCCATAGTCCGAAATCTGCAGCGCCTGCTTGGCGTTCTGCTCGATCAGCAGGATGGTGACGCCGCTGTCGCGCAAGCCCTTCAGGATGCTGAAAACCTCCTGCACCATCAGCGGCGAGAGACCGATGGACGGCTCGTCAATCAGCATCACCTTGGGGTCAAGCAGCAGCCCGCGCGCCACCTCAAGCAGCTTTTGCTGGCCGCCTGACAATGTGCCCGCCTGCGCCGAGGCCTTCTCGCGCAACATCGGGAAGCGGTCCATCATCGCGTCCAGCCTGCGCGGCACGCTGGACTGGTCGTCGAGTGCCGTCGCGCCCAGCTCCAGATTGTGCTTCACCGAAAGCTCGGGAAAAATGTTCCTGCCCTGCGGCACGAAGCTCACGCCGGAATCCAAGAGCTGTCGCGGGCGGTGGTTGGTAATGTCCTGGCTCCCGAGCATGATCTTGCCTTCACGCACGGGCAGCAGGCCGAAGATGGTCTTGAACATGGTCGATTTGCCGGCACCATTGGGCCCGATCACGGTGGTGATCGCGGCGCGCTGGATGGTGCATGTCGTGCCATTCAGGATGGTCATCTTGCCATAGCCGGAGACCACATCGGTCAGGGTCAGGGCGGCTGTGCTCTCGCCGGTCATCGCCATCTCCCTCAATGGCCCAGATAGGCTTCGATCACCTTCGGGTCGCGGCGGATCATGTCCGGCGGCCCTTCGGCGATGATCTGGCCTTCGGCCAGCACCAGGATGCGCGTGCACAGCGACATCACGAATTCCATATTGTGCTCGACCACAACAAAGGTCGCGCCGGTCTCCCGGTTGATGGCCTGCAGGCGCTCCTTGAGATTGCCCAGCATGGTAAGGTTCACGCCACCCGCCGGCTCGTCGAGCAGCACAAGCCGCGGACCCGCCATGAAGGCCATGGCGCAATCCAGCAGCTTCTGCTGGCCATAGGACAGCCCGCCCGCCTTCTCGTC